>DASQJK010000018.1:0-11727 GCA_035631095.1 Thermoanaerobaculia bacterium | reverse complement strand
GAGCCGGGACTGAAGGGCGACATCGGCGCACAGGGACCAAAGGGTGAAATCGGCGCCCAGGGACCGAAGGGCGACACCGGTCCTCGCGGAGAGTCCGGCCCGATTGGTCCTCGGGGGCTCGATGGATCGAGGGGCGAACCTGGAGTAGCCGGTCCGCAGGGACCTCCGGGGCCGCAGGGCCTGCCCGGGCCGCAGGGTCCCGCCGGGCCGGCCGCCACTCTGTTCCTCTCGTCGGGTACGGGTACGATCTGCGCTCCCTCCTTTTCGCTCGCGGAGCCGGTTGCGAACTGGGCGATCTGCTCGACGGTAGTGTCGGATCCCACCATCAAGTTCGGCAGCGCCGTCGTCGCGACCTACAACACGAGAAGCAATGACGATCAGATCCCTCTGCGCGTTTTCAACGTCCAGGACGGGAGCTTCCGGATCGAAGGACAGACGGGCCAGCGGTTCACCTGGCTCGCGTTCAATCCCTAGGCGACTTGTGTGGGAGGCCGGCAACTCCCTGATGGTGGAGAGCTTCCGGCGGAGTTGCCGGCCCGGTCCCGCCACCCGTCTGGTGCGTCCACATCATCAATTAATGCGAACGCATCAGACGCGGTGCCGGCTCGCGGCCAAATTATCGGGGCCGGGGGTTGCCATGCAGATCTTCAATGAAACGCTCGATCGAGTCGCCCACAGCGGGGAAGCCGTTTTCGCCACAGACGGTGCGGACCGGATCATCCTCTGGAACAAGGAGTGCGAAGCGCTCCTCGGATTTCCCTCGCGCCGCGTGATCGGAAAGCCCTGCTACGAAGTGATGTGCGGCCGCGACGGCAACGACAACGTCTACTGTCACCGCAACTGCGCCGTCGCCTTCCAGGCCCGGGAGAAGAAAGAGGACCCCGTCCGCCGGTTTCCGCTGACGGTCAAGACCGGCGAGGGAAAGACTCGCAGGATTTCGAGCTCGATGTTCTCGATTCCTTCCTACCATCCGGCGCTCACGACTCTGGTTCACGTTCTGCGCGCCGAGGAGACACCGCAGCAGGCGGCCCGCGCCCCGGAGCCGCTGCAGCCCATGGCGAGCCCGGAGGGAGAATTCGTCGCGCTGACTCCGCGCGAGGCCGAGATCCTCGGATGCCTGGCTCAGGGCGCATCGACGCCCGCGGTGGCTCGCAAGCTCGGGATCGCGGCGGTGACCGTCCGCAACCACATCCAGAGCATCCTCCAGAAGCTCGAGGTGCACTCGAAACTCGAAGCCGTGGTCCTGGCGCAGAAGCGCCGCCTCATCTGACGCCGTGATCGATCAGCAGGCCCAAGCGACCGTGCCGACGAGCCCGTTGGGGCGGCCGGTGCTCGTCGCGACGGATTTTTCCCCGTTCTCGGAGGCCGCTCTCGACGCCGCGATCGACCAGGCGCGCGAGCGCAACGCGGAGCTCGTGATCGCTCACGTCTATCCTCAGCCGGCAAAGAGCGCGCTGGACGACCTGTTCGTGCCCGGGCTTTCGGATGAGATCGAAGCCGCGACTTGCGCCGAGGCGCTCCGGAAGCTCGAGCCTCTCCTCGCCCTGGCGCGCGCGGCGGGAGTCAACGCGCGGGCGGTCGCGCTCGAGGGAGCTGCCGGCGGCATGATCCTCGAATCGGCGCGGACCCTCAACGCGGCGGTCGTCGTGATCGGAACGCACGGCCGGCGCGGCGTCCGCCGGCTCCTTCTCGGGAGCGTCGCGGCGAAGATCGTCGCGGGCGCTCCCTGCCCCGTGCTGACCGTTCGACCCGCCTGAATCGGCGGGCCGCTTCCTTCAGCCCACCCGCTTCACGTAGATCTCGCCGGCGATTTCCGGCTCGACAGCCAGCACGGTTTCTCCGATCCTGAGGATGGCAGCCGGCCGGCTCTGTGTCAGCCGCACGGCGGCGCCGGGAACGACCCCCAGGTGCGAGAGCCGCATGAGCCGCTCGGGGTCTTTGGCGGCGATGTAGACGATCCGGCCCTCCTGCCCCACGGGAAGCTCGGCGAGCGGCCGCACCAGCGGCTCGATGGTTCGGGTAGACGCCTCGCAGCAGGCGCCGCGCGGGATGGGCTTTCCATGCGGGCAGAAGGCGGGGTGTCCGAGGAACGCGCAGATCGAGTCCGTGATCGCCGCGTCGAGGACGTGCTCCATGACGCACGCCGTCCGTTCGACCGCCCGCTCGTCGGTGACTTCGAGAACCGTCGTGAGCAGGGTCTCGCCGAGACGGTTGCGCCGCACCTGGCGGCCTCCGAGCGCGCGCCCGGCGGGCGTGAGGATGACGCGATCGCCCCTCACCTCCGCCATTCCGCGGCGGCACAGGAGGTCGACGGCTGCGTCCACCGCGACCACGGAAGAAACGCCCTTCAGGTCGGAAAGCGACTCGCTCCCGCCCTCGTGGAGGTTCCAGAGCTCTTCGGCGACTTCTTCGAGGTCCTGGTCCGCGAGGTCGACGTCGTGCCGGCGGTTTCGGCTCATCGCCGCGCCCGCTTCCCGGGCTTGAGCCGCGACAGGAGGTCGATCAACCGGGAGCCCTTCGGGAACTGATATCCGCAGTGTGGGCATCGAACCACCTCACATCCCCCGGAGAGGGGGCATGCCGTGCAGACAGGCCCCTCCGAGTGGAATCGAAATCCGCACAGTGCGCAGGCGAGGACCGCCGTCGCACCGCGAGCGTCGCCGGCTCCGCAGGAGAGCGTCACTTCACGAGCCCCGGCGCGAGGCGCAGCACGGCGTTCAGCGCCGCTCCGACCCCGAGGGCGAAGGGCGTGATGAAAGCCGCGATCGCGAGTGCCGTTTTCCAGCCCCGCTCCTTGACGATCATGAAGAAGTTCGCGATGCAGGGGATGAAGAGCGTGATGGTCACCATCGCGACCAGGATCTGCGCCGGCGTGAGCTGCCCGTGCCGGGCCATGGAGTAGAGGCCGGCGGCTCCGAAGTCGCGCCGCAGGAAACCGATCACGAACGCCTCCGCAGTCTGCCGCGGGAGTCCCAGCCCGCCCGTGAGCACCGGCTCGGCGGCGCGCTCGACCCAGCCGAGCACCTTCAGCTTGTCGCCGACAAAGAGCAGGACCGTTCCGAGAATGAAGAGGGGGACCGCTTCCTGGAGGTACCACTCGAGGCGCGCGACCGTCTTGACCAGGATGTTGCCCGGGCGCGGCCACCGGAGAGGAGGAAGCTCGAGGACGAAGTCGCTGCCCCGGCCGGGGAGGATGCGCGCGGCGAGCCGTCCCACGAGGACGATCACTCCGAGGACGACGGAGAGCCAGATCAGGATCGCGGCGATCGACAGGCCTCCGAGCATCGCGACGATCACCGTGAGTTGCGCGGAGCACGGCACGCCGAGCGCGAGAAGGATGATCACGATCAGCCGTTCCTTCGGCGTCTCGAGGATGCGCGTGGTCAGCGTGGCCATCGTGTCGCATCCGAGTCCGAGCACCATCGGAAGCACGGCCTTCCCGTTCAAACCCATCTTCTTGAACAGGCGGTCCACCATCACGGCAAGCCGCGGCAGGTAGCCCGAGTCCTCCAGCATCCCGAAGGCGACGAAGAACGTCCCGACGATGGGGAGAACGAGCGCGAGCGCGTACGCGAGCGCCATCGTGATGATGCCGTAGGGGCCCACGAGGAGGTCTCGCAGCAGCCCCCACGGGATGAAACGGTTCGCGACGCGGATCGCGAAGGGGCTGATCCACTCGCCGAACACGCGGTCCTCGAGGAGCTTCACGAGAGTGCCCGCGCCGAACTGCCCTACGAACAAGTACGCGGCGGCGAGCACGGCCGCGAGGATCGGCCAACCCCATATCCGATGTGTCGTGGCGCGGTCGAGCCAGGCGGCGGCCCGACTGCGCGGCGCCGCGTCCCTTTCCCTCGCAGGCAGGCGGCGCACCCGGGCCGCGATCGCGGCTGCCGCACGGGACCGCGCCTGACCGACGGCGTACGGAACGCTTTCGGGAATCTCCCGCTTCAGCCGCTCCCGCACGGCCTGAACCTTCGCGCGATCGGAAGCGATCAGACGCGGCGCCAGCCACTCGGCGAGAGTCCCGTCGCCGCAGACCGCCATGAGCCCGAGAGCCCTCCGGGAGATCGGCGTCTGTGGCATCGCGGGGCCTACCGCCTCGAGGGCCCGCTCGACGCAGTCCGCATATTCGACGCGCACCGAACCCACGCGCGCCCGCGTGACTGCAGCCATGAGGTCGTGCACGCCCTCTCCGCGGATCGCGACGGTCGAGATCGCCTCGACGCCGAGGATGCGCGAGAGCGCCTCGGTGTCGATCCGGATCCCGCGCTCCCTCGCCTCGTCGCTCATGTTGAGGGCGAGAACGAAGGGAATCTCCATTTCGGAGAGCTGGAGCGCGAGCCCGAGTCCCCGCTCGAGGTTCTTGGCGTCCACGACCGCGATCACGGCCGCCCCAGGCGTTTCGAGGAGGATGTCGCGCGTCACGCGCTCGTCCTCGGAGAACGGCAGAAACGACGCTGCTCCGGGGGTGTCGACGACCTCGAGACGTCCGGCCGGAGTGCGCGCGACGCCGCGCGATACCTAGACGGTGGTGCCAGGGTAGTTCGACACGGTGACGTACTTGCCCGTCAGGGCTCCGAAGAGCGCGCTCTTGCCGACGTTGGGGTTGCCGACGAGGACGATGGGCGGAAGGCGCTCTTCCGCGGAGGCGGGGAGAGGTGCGGGAGCCGCGGAGTTCATGGACCGAGACTACCGGCCGGGGCGGCACCCCCTCTGATTCGAATGAATCAGATGCGAAAAGCCGGTTTCAGGCGCTTTTCCGCGCCCGGAGCTCCTCTGGAGTCAGTTGCGCAGCGCGACGAGCGACATCGTCTGCGGCATCTCGGAGTCGAAGAGGACGCAGCAGTCCTGCGGCTCCACGAGCATGCCGTCGCACATCACCTCAGAGGTCTGCACGTGCAGGAAGGTCGCGGTGCCGGACTGAGCGAGCGTCTCGATTCCGTTGCGCGAGCAGAGAGGGCAACGGGACACCCGCCCCGCGAGCGGGACGAGGAGCCCTTCGGGCATCGAGGTGAAGTCTTCGGTCGTGAGCATGGAAGCCTCCGAAGACGACCGTAGAGCGCCGGCTTCTCCGGCGCCTGATGCGAAGCGATCAAATTGCGGTGGAGACTGTCCCTCAGCGATGCGCCCGGCTCGAGTCCCAGCTCTGAAGCACGCGCATGTAGTTCGACCGCTCGAGCGCCGCGGGATCCGGGCAGCGGGTCAGGTTCATGCTCCCCTGCATCTGACGCAGCGACTCGTATCCGTGATCTTCCATCCACCGGGAGACGCCCTCCCGTACGACGGCGAGCCGCCGCGCGCCGTGATGGAGGAGCGCCGAGACCATCTGCACGGCGTGGGCGCCCGCCATGATCGCCTTGATCGCATCCGTGGGCGTGTGCACTCCCCCGCTGACGGCGAGTGAGCCGCGCAGCCGGCCGGAGAGAACCGCGAGCCAGCGCAGCCTCAGCAGAAGCTCCGAGGAGTCCGAGAGACGAAGGCTGGGAACGACCTCGAGCGTCTCGATGTCAATGTCCGGCTGGTAGAAACGGTTGAACAGGATCAGTCCCGCCGCGCCGGCGTCGTCCAGGCGGCGCGCAAAATGCGCCAGCGCCGAAAAGTAGGGCGAGAGCTTCACCGCGATCGGGATGTCGACGTTCTCGCGGACGGCCTGGAGCACGTCCATGGTGCGCTGTTCCACGGCCTCGGAGCTCTCGAGGGGATCCGTAGCCAGGTAGTACGTGTTGATCTCGAGCGCGTCCGCGCCCGCCTCTTCGATGAGCCGCGCATGGTCCACCCAGCCGAAGGGCGTCGTGCCGTTCAACGACGCGATCACGGGGATCGAGACCGCGGCTTTGATCCGCCGGACCTGCTCCAGGTATTCGTCGCTGCGAAGGGAGAACGCGGAGGGGCTCGGGAAGAGCGACGTCGCCTCGGCGTACGACTCGGCGTGGGCTTCCGTGTGGAGATGCTGCGCCAGCTCCTCCGCGACGATCTGCTCCTCGAACAGGGAGTGCATGACGATCGCCGCGGCGCCCTCGTCTTCGAGGCGTCGGACGAGGCCCATGTCGTCGACGAGCGGCGAGGCGCCCGGCATGAACGGGTGGGGCAGGTCGAAGCCGAGATAGCGGGTCGAGAGATCCACGCTCATGGCTTCACCGCCACGGACTCCGGCGCGGCGGGGGCGGGGACGGCAGGCGGAGGAGATGACGGAGGCGCCGGCGGCGGCCCGGAGCGGATCGTCGCGAGCTGCTGGTACATGACCGCCCGCCGGTCCACCTCTTTCTGCGCCGCTCCGAAGAGCGCGCGGGACCGATCCGGGCCGAGCCCTTCGAGGAGCCGGAAACGGTTCTCGTTCTGCATGTAGCGCTTGAGGGGGACCTTGGGCGCGGTCGAGTCGAGCTGGAGCGGCGCTTCGCCCGCCTCGATGCGCCGCGGGTCGAAGCGATAGAGCGGCCACGCACCCGAATCCACGGCGAGCTTCTGCTGCTCGGCTCCGAAGGCCATGTCGTATCCGTGCGCGATGCAGTGGCTGTACGCGATGATCAACGACGGCCCCGGGTACGACTCCGCCTCCACGAAGGCCTTCAGTGTCTGGTGGTCTTTCGCCCCGAAGGCCACGCGCGCCACGTACACGTGCCCGTAGCTCATAGCGATCAGGCCGAGGTCCTTCTTTCCGATCGCCTTCCCCGCCGTCGCGAACTTGGCGACCGCTCCGAGCGGCGTCGCCTTCGACTGCTGCCCGCCGGTGTTGGAGTACACCTCCGTGTCGAGCACGAGCACGTTGACGTCGCGGCCGCTCGCGAGCACGTGGTCGAGCCCCCCGTACCCGATGTCGTACGCCCACCCGTCTCCGCCGACGATCCAGACGGACTTCCGAACGAGGTCGTCGGCGAGACCCTCGAGGCGCCGCGCCTCTCTGCGCGGGATCGCCGCGAGCCGATTTTTGAGCGCGGCGACGCGCTCACGCTGGGAAGAGATACCGGCGTCCTTCGACTGGTCGGCCGCGAGCAGGGCGGTGACGAGCTCGTCGCCGATTTCCGAGCCGAACGACGTGAGAAGACGGCGGGCCTCGTCGGCGCGGCTTTCGACGGCCAGCCGCATCCCGAGGCCGAACTCGGCGTTGTCCTCGAAGAGCGAGTTGGACCACGCCGGCCCTCTCCCCTCGCGGTTGACCGTGTACGGCGTCGTCGGGAGATTGCCGCCGTAGATCGAGCTGCAACCCGTCGCGTTCGCGACGAGCGTGCGGTCGCCGAAGAGCTGCGTCAGGAGCTTGATGTACGGCGTCTCGCCGCACCCCGCGCACGCTCCGGAGTACTCGAACAGGGGCTGGAAGAACTGGGAGCCCTTCACGTCGAGCTGGCGAAGCCGCGAGCGGTCCACTTCCGGAAGGTCCAGGAAGAAGTCGTAGTTCGCGCGTTCCGCCTCGCGCAGCGGCGCCTGCGGCGCCATGTTGATCGACTTGCGCTTCGGGTTGCTCTTGTCTTTCGCCGGACAGAACATCACGCAGAGCGAGCATCCGGTGCAGTCCTCCGGGGCCACCTGGATGGTGTACTGGAAGCCCGCGAAGTCCGCCGCTTTGAAAGCCATCGACTGGAAGGTACCGGGAGCGGAGGCGAGCTCTCCGGGCTCGTAAACCTTGGCGCGGATCGCTGCGTGCGGGCACACGAGAGCGCACTTGTTGCACTGAATGCACAGGGACGAATCCCACACCGGGATCTCCGCGGCGATGCTTCGCTTCTCCCACTGGCTCGTGCCCATCGGCCAGGTCCCGTCGGGCGGGAACGCCGACACCGGGAGCCGGTCTCCGTGGTTGGCGAGGATGACGGCCGTGACGCGTTTCACGAAGTCGGGCGCGGCGTCGGAGACGACCGGCGGCCGCAGCCGCGTCGAGGTGACGGAGCCAGGGTGCGCGACCGGCGAGAGCGCCGCGATCGTGCGGTCGACCGCTTCGTTGTTGCGGCGCAGGACGTCCGCCCCCTTGCTGGCGTACGTCTCCGCAATCGCATCTTTGATCTTCTCGACGGCGCGGTCGGCTGGCAGCACACCGGAGATCGCGAAGAAGCAGGTCTGCATGATCGTGTTGATGCGGCCCTTCAGCCCCGCTTCCCGCGCGACGCGATAGGCGTCGATGACGTAGAAGCGCAGGCGCTTCTCGACGATCTGCTGCTGGACCTCGCGCGGAAGCTGGCCCCAGACCTCGTCGGGACCGTGTGGAGAGTTCAGGAGGAAGGCCGCTCCGTCTTCCGCCCCCTCGAGCATGTCGAACCGGTTGACGAACTCGAACTGGTGGCAGCCGACGAAGCTCGCCCGCCGCACGAGATACGCGGAGCGGATCGGGCCCGGGCCGAACCGCAGGTGAGAGATCGTCACGGCGCCCGATTTCTTCGAGTCGTAGACGAAGTATCCCTGCGCGTCTTCCCCGGTCTCGTCGGCGAGGATCTTGACCGAGTTCTTGTTGGCGCCGACGGTCCCGTCGGAACCGAGCCCGTAGAAGACGGCCTTCACCACGCTCTTCTTCTCCACGTCGAAGTCCGGATCGAACGGCAGGGACGTGTGCGTCACATCGTCCATGATCCCGATCGTGAAGTGGTTCTTCGGCGCGGGTTTCGCGAGCTCGTCGAAGACGGCCTTGACCATTCCGGGATGGAACTCCTTCGAGGAGAGTCCGAATCTCCCTCCGACGACCCGCGGAGCGGGCGACAAGGGCGACTCCGCCAGCGCCGTCACGACGTCCTGGTAGAGCGGCTCACCGACGCAGCCGGGCTCCTTGGTCCTGTCGAGGACCGCGATCGCGCGGACCGACTTCGGAAGCGCGGCGGCAAACGCCGCGACGGAGAACGGCCGGAACAGCCGCACCTGGACGACGCCGACTCTTTCGCCGCGCGCGGCGAGAAAATCCGCCGTTTCGTGGGCCGTTTCCGCGCCCGATCCCATCACGACGATCACGCGCTCGGCTTCCGGATGTCCGAAGTAGTCGAAGAGCCGGTAACGCCGCCCGGTCAGGTTTCCGAAGCGTTCCATCGCCGCCGACACGATGCCGGGGCACGCGTCGTAGAACGGGTTCGCCGCCTCCCGCGCCTGGAAGAAGACGTCAGGATTCTGCGCCGTGCCACGGAGGACCGGCCGGTCGGGAGTGAGCCGTCGCTCGTGATGCTGCGCGACGAGGCCGTCGCCGATCCATTCCTTGAGAAACTCGTCGGAGAGCGGCTCCATGCTCGCGATCTCGTGCGAAGTCCGGAACCCGTCGAAGAAGTGGCAGAAGGGCACGCGCGACTCGAGCGTGGCCGCGTGCGCGATCGCCGCGAGGTCGTGGGCCTCCTGCACGGATCCCGAGGCGAGCATCGCGAAGCCCGTCTGCCGGCACGCCATCACGTCGGAGTGATCGCCGAAGATCGAGAGCGCGTGGGTCGCGAGGGTGCGCGCGGCCACGTGCATGCAGAACGGGGTGAGCTCGCCGGCGATCTTGTACATGTTCGGAATCATCAGCAGCAGTCCCTGGGAGGCCGTGAACGTCGTCGTCAGCGCCCCCGCCTGCAGGGCGCCGTGCACCGCTCCCGCCGCACCCGCTTCCGATTGCATCTCGACGACGGACGGGACCCCGCCCCAGACGTTGGTCCGGCCTTCCGCGGACCATTCGTCGGAGAGCTCCCCCATCGGAGAAGAAGGCGTGATCGGGTAGATCGCGATCACTTCGCTCAACCGGTGAGCGATCGATGCCGCGGCTTCGTTTCCGTCCATCGTGATTCGGGTGGTGTTCGCCATGGCGCGAGGGTAGAGCCCGGGTTGACACCCGCCATGATGCCGATGAATCAGGAGGACGGGGGCTGGAGCTCTGGCCGGACCAGTTCGGGCCTGATACGTACGCATCATTGGCGCCCGGCGTACGCCTGTTACAACTTTCGAAAATGTCCACGCCACGAGTGGGGAGCAGCAGGCAAAGGGGTGGGTCCATGAGAATTCTGGTCGCGACGGATGGTTCTCGCGGCGGATGCGCCGCCGTGAAGTTCGCGGGGCGCCTCGCTTCGCGCGATCCTGGAACCGAGCTCGTCATCCTGACGGTCGGTCTGCCGCCTTTCGCCCGCGGCAAAGCACCGGCGCCGAACCCGGGCTCCGCGAAGATGAAGATCGGGGGCGTCGAGCCGACCTACCGGTTCGTTCCCGCGCGAAGCGGAGACTCGATCCCCGAAACGATCTCTCGCGAGGCCGAGCGGCTGAAGGCCGACCTGGTCGTGATCGGCAGCGAAGGTCGCGACACTCTTTCGGAGTGGGTCGTCGGAGGAGTCGCGCTGAGACTGATCTACGTCGCGCGGCGCCCGGTCACCGTGGTGCGTCCGCCGAGACGGCGTAAAGTCGCCGTCGCAAGCTAGGGCGCGGCGTCGCTCGCTTGTCATCCTGAGCGCAGCGAAGGATCTGCCCTGTACCGGAAGGGCTTTGGTCGTTCGCGCGTCGAGAGACAGGGCAGATCCTTCGTCGCTCCGCTCCTCAGGATGACAAGGGGAAGTCGGCCGCCACTCGACTGATTCGTTCGCATCATGTCCGTGCGCGTCCGATGGCGAAGACTCACCCAAAAGGAGAACCCGTGCGGACAGATCTGACATTCGTGATGGTGGGGTCGGGGGGCGACGGGGTGGTGACGATGGGCGAGCTGATCGCGCAGTGGGCGGCTCGCGACGGGCTCTCGGCGGTCAAGACCGAGGCGTACGGCCCGCAGATCCGCGGCGGCGAGTCCTCCTGCACGGTGCGCGTGGCTTCGCGCGAGATCTTCTCGCAGGGCGACACGGTGGACGTCGCGGTCGTCTTCGGATGGGCGGACTTCCTGCGGTTCCGCGGCGAGATCGTGCTCGCGCCCGATGCCGTGGTGCTCTATGAAGCGAGCGATCCCGCTCCTCCTCCCGCGGATGCGGGCGCGGGCGCGGGAGTCACGTTCCTCGCGGTTCCCTTCGAAGAGCTGGCGAAGAGCGCCTCCGGACGCACGGGAGCCAAGAACGTCCTGACCCTCGGTGTCGTCTCGGAGCTCTTCGGGCTCCCGGGCGAGACGATCCGCGCGGCGATGCACGAGCGCTTCACGAAAAGGAAGCCGCAGCTCGCGGAAGGCAACGCGCGGGCCTTCGACGCCGGGATGGAGTGGGCGCGCGCGAACGCCGCAGACCCTGCGATCGCCGGTAAGCGATTCGCCTTCGAGAAGCGCGAGCCCCGCCTGCTCCTGTCCGGCAACGAGGCCTCCGCACTCGGCGCCCTGCACGCCGGCTGCCGGTTCTTCGCCGGGTACCCGATCACGCCCTCCTCGGAGATCCTCCATTTCCTTTCCGAGAACCTGCCCCGCGTCGGCGGCTCCGTCGTGCAGACGGAAGACGAGCTCGCCGCGATCGGAGCCGTCATCGGCGCCTCGTTCGCCGGCGTGAAATCGATGACCGCGACCTCCGGGCCCGGGCTCTCGCTCATGATCGAGATGATCGGTCTCGCCTCCATGGCCGAAGTCCCGTCGGTGATCGTGGACGTCCAGCGCGGCGGCCCCTCTACGGGAAATCCGACGCGCAGCGAGCAGTCGGACCTCCTGCAGAGTCTCTTCGGCACCCATGGCGACGCCCCGCGCGTCGTGCTGGCGTGCGCCGATGTCGAGGACTGTTTCCACGCCACGGTCGAGGCCTTCAACATCTCCGAGGAATTTCAGTTGCCGGTGCTCGTCCTCTCGGACCAGGCCGTCGGGCAGCGCAAGGAAACGCTTTCGGCGCGCACTCTGGTCCA
>DASQJK010000017.1:0-3639 GCA_035631095.1 Thermoanaerobaculia bacterium | reverse complement strand
CCGGCGAGTACGTGAAGGCGCCGAGGTTGTCGAACTCCGCGCCCCGCACGAACTCGCAGAGCTCCGCGAATTCCGCATCGCCCTCTCCGGGGAAACCGACGATGAAAGTCGTGCGGATCGCGATCCCCGGCACGCGGTCGCGAAGCTTTCCGATGAGCGCCCTGTACGAGGCGGGATCGCCGCCGCGCCGCATCGCCGAGAGGACGCTCCGCGAGACGTGCTGCAGGGGGATGTCGACGTATGGGACGAACCGGCTCTCCCGCGCCATGACGTCGAGGATCGAATCGTCGAGGGTCTTCGGGTAAGCGTAGAGAAAACGGATCCACGGAAAAGTCGTCCCCGCGAGCAGCGCCTCGACGAGCCGGGCGAGGCCCTGCCGCTTGAAACCGAGGTCCTCACCGAAGCGAGTGGTGTCCTGCGAGATGAGGACGAGCTCCGAGACGCCCTGCGCTTCGAGGGAGCGAGCCTCCGCGACCAGCGACTCGATCGAGCGGCTGCGCTGGAGTCCGCGCATCTGCGGGATCGTGCAGAAGGTGCAGGGATTGTCGCAGCCCTCCCCCACCTTCAGGTACGCGTAGCCCTTCCGCCGGGACAGCACGCGCGGCGCGGCTTCGTCGTACAGGCGCGTGGCGAGCGGCTTCTCGGTAAACCGCGGAAGCGTCGGGAGCCCGCTCGCCGCCGCCGGCGCCAGCTCGAGCTCGTCCAGGCCGACGAACGTGTCCACTTCGGGGATCTCCTTCGAGAGCTCGAGGCCGTACTTCTGGACCATGCAGCCGGCGACCACGACGCGGTCGATCTCGCCGCGTTTCTTCCGCTCGACCTGCTCCAGGATCGCCTCGATCGACTCCTCTTTGGCCTTGTCGATGAACCCGCAGGTGTTGACGAGGACGACGCGCGCCTCGCCGTCGGGGACGATCCGGTGCCCGGCTCGCGCGAGGTGGCCGAGCATGATCTCCGTGTCGACCAGGTTCTTGGCGCAGCCGAGGGAGACGACACCGACGGTGGGGAGCTTCGCCGTCATGACGGGGAGAGTCTGTTCACGGGTAGATCCGGTTGATCGTCCGCGGGTAAGGGATCGCCTCCCGCAGGTGGTGGATTCCGCACGCCCACGCCACGAAGCGTTCCAGTCCCATCCCGAAGCCGGAGTGCGGAAACGTTCCGTAGCGGCGCACGTCGAGGTACCACTCGTAGGACTCGCGCGGGAGCTTGTGCTGCTCGAGCCGCGACTCGAGAAGCGCGAGGTCCGAGATCCGCTCCGAGCCGCCGATGATCTCGCCGTATCCTTCGGGCGCGAGCATGTCGAGGCCGAGGACGACGTCGGGGTCTTCCGGGTCGGGCTGCATGTAGAAGGACTTGATCGCCGTCGGAAAGCGGGACACCACGAGCGGCTTGTCGAGGTCCTTCGTCAGAGCCGTCTCCTCGTCCGCTCCGAGGTCGTCTCCGAACTGGATTGGAAAGCCGAGCCCGGCGAGCTTCACCACGGCGTCGCGATATGTGATCCGGGGAAATGGCTTCTGGATCGCCTGGAGCTTCGTAACGTCCCTCTCGAGCCGCTTGAGGTCCTCGGCGCAGCGCTCGAGAACCCGGCCGATGAGATACACGATGAAGTCTTCCGCGAGCTCCACCAGCCCCTCGAACTGGAGGAACGCGACCTCCGGTTCCACCATCCAGAACTCCGTGAGGTGGCGGCGGGTCTTCGACTTCTCGGCGCGAAACGTCGGACCGAAGCAGTACACCTTGCCGAACGCGGCCGCGGCGGGCTCGAGGTAGAGCTGCCCGGACTGGGACAGGTACGCCTTCGCGCCGAAGTAGTCCGTCTCGAAGAGCGTCGAGGTGCCTTCGACCGACGAGCCCGTCAGGATCGGCGAGTCGATCAGCACGAACTCGCGCTCGTAGAAGAAGTCGCGGATCGCCTGCTCGACTTCGGAGCGGACGCGAAGGACCGCGTGCTGCTGCGACGAGCGCATCCAGAGGTGGCGCTGCGAGAGCAGGAAATCGACGCCGTGCTCCTTGGGCGTAATCGGGTATCCCTCGGACGCGCCGAGGATCTCGACGGCGTCGGCCGTCATCTCGAACCCGCCGGGAGCGCGCTTGTCCTCGCGGATCCGCCCACGGACCCGCAGCGAAGTCTCCTGTGTCGCTCGTTCCGAAGCGTCCCAGGTTTCCGGAGCCGCCTCCGCTTTGGGCACCACGACCTGGAGGTAGCCGGTGCCGTCCCGGACGATCAGAAACTGGATCTTTCCGGAAGAGCGCTTGTTGTAGAGCCAGCCCTGGACGGTCGCTTCGCCGCCCGCCCGCTCCCCCACGTGCGAGATCGAAATGGTTTCCATAAAAGCGGGCGATCTTACCGCAGCCGTCAGCTTTCAGCGGATGACGATCCGGCGCTCGAGTGTGGTGCGCCCCCCGTCTTTGCCCACGATTTCCACCTTCAGCACGTGGGGCCCTTTCGGAAGCTGCGGGACCCCGAAACCGAATCCCGGCTTCGCCGCGTCCGGGTGGTTCGGATAGATGGCGGCTACGCCTGGAAAATCCCGGTGGATCACGGCGGCGGCGGAAGGGCCACCGTCGGCCGACACGTTCACCTGCTCGATTCCCGAGTCGTCGAGCGCCCAGCCGAACCCCCATGAGCCCGCGGCGACTTCCTCGTTCTCGCGCGGGCGCTCGACGACCCCGAACGGCGGGGACAGCCGGAACTCGTAGTTGCGCATGCGGCGGAGCGTCTCCGAAGGATCTCCGACGGCATTCCTCTCGGGTACGGGGACGGGGAAGGACGGCGAACCGGCGATGCGAAACGCGTAATCGGGGAAATCGGTCCCCTTCCTCTCAAACGACGCAAGGGGGGTGAGCTTGCCTTCGAGGATCCCCCGCCGCACCGCCTCCAGGTACTTCCTGCGGTTCTCGTCGGTGGTCTCCGTAGGGTGAAAGAGGAGCACCGAGCCGCCGAGCCGGCGCATCTCCTCCCAGATCGCGTCGGGAATCCGCGGCTGAGCGAGGAGAGCCGTCAGCGCGTGGTAGTGCGGCGGCCCGAAGCCCGAGTAGCCGTTGACGAGCGGTTTCCAGTGCGCGGTAGAGCGGAAGACGTGCTCGGGCTCGATGTCGTCGGTGATCGGCCACTCGACCGCGGCGCCGGAAAGCGGTACCCCCGCGAGCCAGGCGTAGATCGGGGCGGCGTCGCGCTCGACGGCCGGCACCTCGATCGGAAACGCACGGTACTCGACGGCCGTCAGAAGAAGCGCGGCCGCCGCGAGCGCACCGCGCGCCGCTCTCGACGCGCCGCGAGTCGCCATCGAGAGTCCCCACGCCGCGAGCACACCGAGCGCGAGGTCGAACAGGACGATCCCCCGGCCCGGAACGCGGATCGAGCGGAACACCGATCCCATCGACTGGACGAGGAACCGGTAGTACGGCGTGTGGGATCCGAACGCGATGAAGACGCCGAGCAACGAAACGGAAAGAAAGAGAAGTCCCTCGCGACCGAGGGACGTGCGCCGCGCGAAATCCGCCAGGTCCGCGTACTGGGAGCGTTCCGGGAAACGCAGCAGCAGCCGGATCAGGACGAGGACGGTGACGAAGACGAGGATCCGGCCGGGGTCGCGCAGTTGAACGGGCCCGAGCGACTCGCGGCCGAGGAGCCGAACG
>DASQJK010000016.1:0-2175 GCA_035631095.1 Thermoanaerobaculia bacterium | reverse complement strand
TCCGGCTTTTCCTTCTGGAAAAAGCATTTCCCCGTGATGCCGTTCGGACAGCGTTTCAACGACAGGAGCCTGTCCTTGACCCACGGCTGGAGCGCGGGGAACACGTCGTCGTAGAAGCGGATCATGTCGAGCTTGGTCCAGCCCTCGTCGGGCCAGTACACCTTGTCGGGATTCGAGATTTTCAGACCGGAAGGCTTTTCCTCCGCGGCGGCCTTTGCGCGGATCGCTCGCTTCTTCACGGTGGGCTTCGGCACGGTGTTCACGGCCTTCGTGACGGCCTTTTTCACGGGATGTCCTCGGGCAGCACGCACTCCTCAGGCTTCTTGTCGTCCCGAAGTCCGAGGAACACGGGCTGCCGCAGCTTTCCGTCCGCGGTCCACTCCTGGAAATTCACCTGCGCGACGAGCTTCGGGGCGAGCCAGACGGCTCCCTTCTCACGCGGAGGGTTGACGAACGGCGACGCCGCTCGGACGAGCGGCTGGAACGTCTTGTACAGAGAAGTCAGGAGCTTCTGCGTGTATCCGGTGCCCACCTTCCCGACGTACCGCAGCTCCCGCCCGCGATAGGCGCCCATGAGAAGCGCGCCGAAGTGCGAGCGTGACCCCGCGGGCGGCGTGTACCCGCCGACGACGAGCTCCTCCTCCTGGTGGACTTTGACCTTGAGCCACTGCGTGCTGCGCCCCTCGACGTACGGAGCCTCCGGGTTTTTCGCGACGAGCCCCTCCCACCCTTTTTTCGTGGCGAGCTCGAACGCCTTGAAGCCGTCCCCGGGCAGTCGGCGGGACGGGAAGAGCCGGTCCGCCCGGCCGATCGACTCTTCGAGCGCGGCGCGGCGGACCGGGAGCGGCTCGCCGCGGAGGTCCCTCCCGTTGCGGTAGAGGCAGTCGAAGACCGCGTACACCTGCGCGACCTCTCCCTGCTGGAGGAGCTGGAACCGGGAGACGAGCCTCTTGTCGAAGGCGACGACTTCCCCGTCGAGAAGCACCGCCGCGTCGCGAAGGCCGGCGATTGCCTCCGCGACCTCGGCGAACGTCTCCGTCCGGTTTTTCGCGTTGCGGGAGAGAAGGGTGACGCGATCGCCCTCCTTGTACGCGAGGATCCGGTACCCGTCGTACTTCTCCTCGTAGACCCATCCCTTGCGGTGGAACGGCTCGGAGACGAGTGTGGCCAGCATCGGGTGCGCCCGGAAAGGCACTCGAGCGGCCGCGGCGCGCGCGGACGCGGCCGCGCCGGCGCTCCTCCGGGCTGCGGTCTTCACGACGCGCGGTTGGAGTGCCAGACCGCCTTCTTTCGCGTACGCCGCGGCGGCGTGACGAGCTTCGGGTTCTTCGCCAGGCGCCGCAGCAGCGCGGGCGGGTCTCCGGTCGCCGCCTTCTCGAGGTTCCCGCCCTCGTCGCGAGCGATCTCGACGAGGATGCGCTTCGACACGACGGAGCGCGGCTCCTCTTCGGCGATGTCCTTCGTGCTCGCGTACTCGTCCCGGTGCTTGATGAGGAGCCATCCAGCGCGCTTGTCCTCGGCTCGCTGACGCAGCCGCACGAGCACCCAGGAGCCCTTGAGCTTCTTGCCGTTCAGCGAGAACTTGAGGTCGCCCTTCTTGAGCGCCGCGTCGACGTCGTCGACTTCCGGCGTCCAGGTCCCGTTGTCCCAGATCATCACGGTGCCGCCGCCGTACTCCCCCTCCGGGATGATGCCTTCGAACTTCGCGTAGTCGATCGGGTGGTCCTCCGTCGGCATGGCCATACGCTTGACCGACGGGTCGAGCGACGGCCCCTTCGGTACCGCCCAGGAGAGGAGAACTCCCTTCCACTCGAGACGAAAATCGTAGTGGAGCGCCGTCGCGCGGTGCTTCTGGATGACGTAGCCGAGCGACCCCTTCTTCTTCTTCGCGGAAGCGCGCGTCTTCTCCCCGGAAGGCTCCGGCGTCACGCCGAAACGCCTCTTGCGCTGGTATTCGGTCAGGCCCATGAAGTCCTCCGGTGCAAGGGCGGTGCCCTTAACCGAGGTGCAGGGTACAGGTGCCGGGAGCCGCCAGCGGGCGGTTACACTCAAGCGACATGCTGCCCATCCTCCAGTGGGCCGCCGCGGTCGAGCTGCTCGGCCTCGCGGTGCTGCCCCTGCTGCGCGCCGTGTTCGACGGCCGGCGCGATGCGGCGCTGCTTTCGAGGCCGGTGG
>DASQJK010000015.1:0-5723 GCA_035631095.1 Thermoanaerobaculia bacterium | reverse complement strand
GCAACCTGCGGCGCGCGCGATGCATGCGGACGCGAACTCCCGTGACGGTCATGTCGAAACGCCTCGCGACTTCCCGGTCTCCGACTCCCTCGACTTCTCGCGCCAGGAGGATCTCCCGGTCGAGCGGCGACAGCGCACCGAGGGCCTCGCGCAGAAGGTCGGCATCCTCGTGCTGCTTCTCCTCGGAAGCACTCGAGACGAGGCTCTCCGCGATGGGATCCTCCGGCCTCCGGCGCCTCACGAGATCGATCGCGGTGCGAATCGCGATCTTCCGGATCCAGGCGGCGAAGGAGGACTCGTGCCGGTAGTCGCCGAGAGCGCGATGCGCGCGGATGAACGCCTCCTGTGCCGCGTCTTCGGCCAGGGCGGCGTCGCGGGTGATCCGGCGGGCGGCGCCGAGCGCGGCCGGCGCGCCGATGCGAACGAGCTCCGCGAACGCCTCGTCATCTCCCGCGCGCGCGAGCTCCACGAGACGTCCTTCCGCGGCGAGCTCCTCCGGACTCGCGCGCCCCGGCTCTCGGCGCACGGCCGGGGCGGGCCGAGCCGCCGCCGGCGGCGGCATGGCGGCCGGAGGAACCACGGCTCTGGGATATCGCGCGCGCACGAAGGCCGAGTCCACGCGCGCCTAGGAGGACGTGCTCAGGAATTTCTTCAGCGACTCGGCGGCGTTGTCGCCCCGGTCCCGAACCCGGGAG
This sequence comes from Thermoanaerobaculia bacterium, assembly GCA_035631095.1. GTDB lineage: Bacteria > Acidobacteriota > Thermoanaerobaculia > UBA5066 > Gp7-AA6 > JALYUA01. Next base: position 5,028 of record DASQJK010000015.1, on the reverse strand, counting down.
TGGAACTTCCTCGCCTTCTCCCGCTGCTCGGGCGTCAGGATCGGGTCGAGCTCGGCCCGGATGCGTGCGAAGAGAACCGCCCCGTCCCCCTGCACCCGGCCCGCCTCCGCCGCGCGTGTCCGGATCGCCGCCTCGTCGGGCGGGGTCGCTACCATCGCTTCTCGCAGCGCACGGCGCGCCGCACGGCCGGCGTTCATCTGCGCCGTGATCTCGTCAGCGTGATTGCGGAGGACGTTCTTGATCGCGGCCTGCTGGTCGCCGGACAGGTCGAGCGCCCTCGAAAGCCTCGCGAACATACGGGGCGCGAAGTCCCCGTGAGACTTCACGGGGATGGCGTCGGCCGACAACCTTCCCGCGAAGATGCCCGCGATGCCGAGCGCGCAGATGCCGGCCGCGGCGAGCACGGAGTTGCGGATCTGCCGGATGCTCATTGTCGACTCTCCTTGAAAGCTCGAGCCGGCGGCTAGCGGCCGGCTCCGTCCGTTAGAACGCATCACGCGCCGGAAAGATTACCCGCCGAAAGCCTCTTTCGGGGCGGATTAGACTGCCGGCGGTGGAGCGGAAATACGTCCTCAAGAAGCCCGTCCCGCTTCGTCAGTACCGCGTCGACTACGACCGGGAGCTGAACGAGGAGCAGCGGGAGGTGGTGCTCGCGGGCGGCGGGCCCATCCTGGTCATCGCGGGCGCGGGCTCCGGAAAGACGCGGACGCTCGTGTACCGCGTCTCCCGCCTGATCGAGTCCGGGACCGACCCGTCACGCATCCTGCTCCTGACGTTCACCAACAAGGCCGCCAAGGAGATGCTCCGGAGGGTCGAGCAGCTCCTGACCGTCGACACCCGACGCCTTCTGGGCGGAACCTTTCATTCCGTCGGGAACCGGCTCCTGCGCCGATTCGGCAGCCGCGTCGGGCTCGGCCCGAACTTCACGATCCTCGATCCGGAAGACGCGCGGGAGCTCCTCGAGGCCTCGACCTCGGACCGGGGGATTCCCGTCGTCGAGCGGCGGTTCCCGAAGGGAGACGTCCTCCTCGACCTCTACTCGCAGACGATCAACACAGCGCGCCCCTTCGCCGAGGTGCTCGCCAATCGCGCGCCCCACTTCTCGGCGCTCGAAGGGGAGATCGCGGGAGTGTTTCAGCGGTACCGGGAGCGCAAGCGCCTCGGCAACGCGTGCGACTACGACGACCTGCTCCTCTCCTGGAAGCGGCTTCTCGACGAGAGCCCGGAAACCGCCGCGCAGCTCGCCGCCTCCTACGAGCACGTGCTCGTCGACGAGTACCAGGACACCAACCGCCTTCAGGGCGATCTGGTCGACGGGATGGCCCGCGTCCGGCGCAACGTGACGGTAGTCGGCGACGACGCGCAGGCGATCTACTCGTTCCGCGGCGCCTCCTTCGAAAACATCCTCGGCTTTCCGGAGCGCTACCCCGACGCGAAGACGTTCCGCCTCACCACGAACTACCGGTCGACCCCGGAGATCCTGAACCTCGCCAACGCGTCGATCGCCCACAACCAGCGCCAGTTCCCCAAGGAGCTGCGATCCGCTCGGGAAACCGGCCCGATGCCCGCCGTCGTCGCGCTGCCCGACATCCCGGACCAGGCGAGCTTCGTCGCCCAGCGCATCCTCGAATGGCACGACGAGGGGGAGAAGCTCGCCGACGTCGCCGTTCTCTACCGCGCCCACTATCAGGCGCTCGAGCTGCAGATCGAGCTCACGCGTCGAGGGATCCCTTACGAGATCCGATCGGGGACGCGGTTCTTCGAGCAGCGCCACGTCAAGGACGTGCTCGCGTTCCTGCGCATCGTCGTCAACCCGAAGGACGAGCTGTCGTGGAAGCGCGCGCTCAAGCTGTTTCCGCGGGTGGGCGAACGCGCGGCCTCGGCAGTCTGGCAGGCGATCGGCGGCCGTCCCGATCCGCTCGCATCCTTTCGTGAGCGGGAAGGCTCCGCCGGCATCGAGCTTCCACGCGGCGCGGCGGCAGCGTTGAAGCCCTTCGTGTCTCTCCTCAGCAAGCTCGAGTCGCCCTCCATCCGTTCCGCCCCGGCGGAGGCGATCCGCGTGGTGGTGGACGACGTGTACCGTGACTTCGCCCGCGCGAAGTTTCCCAACGGCGACGCGCGGCTCGACGACCTCGAGCAGTTCGCGCAGTTCGCGCAGTCGTACGACTCGCTGCCCGGATTCCTCGAGGAGGTCACGCTCTTCAACGAGCTCTCGGGCGAGGACGTCGTCGCGGGCGATCCGGCGGATGACGACCGCGTCGTGCTCTCCTCCGTCCACCAGGCGAAGGGGCTCGAGTGGAGCCGGGTCGTCGTGATGGGGCTTTCCGAGGGAAGGTTCCCGAGCTACCGCTCCGCGATGACGGACGAGGGCGCGGAGGAGGAACGGCGTCTCTTCTATGTCGCCGTCACGCGCGCGAAGAACGAAGTGAACCTCGTGTACCCCATGCTCGCTCGCGACCGCTACGGCGTCGACGTCATTCTCGAGCCGTCGCGTTTTCTGGTCGAGCTGCCGCACGACGTTTACGAGCGATGGACGATCGAGGTCGAGCCCTCCCCGGAGGACAGCGCCTCCTCGGGCGGAGACGCCGCGAAACCGGACACCGTCAACTAACTGCACCCGGCGGCGCTTTCGTGCGACAATTCACGGCGTGAAGCCCGCTCGAATCGCGGATTTCGCCCGGGGTCCCGCCCCGGACCGTCAGGCCCGCCTTTTGCTCTTCCACGTGCCGGTATGAGGGACGACCTCTACTCCGCCATCTGCCGCGAGGCGCTCGAATCGCGCCAGCGGGACGTCATGTCATTCGTCGACAACGGGATGGCCGGCATGTCCGGGCGCCTCGAGAAAACGCTGCTGCGCCTTCCGTCCGGGCACTACCTCCTGGGGCTCGGGCCCTACAACGCGGGCCTCGTGAAGCTCGACTTCGACGAGCTCCTGATCGGGCGGGAAGTGCCCGAGTTCATCGGCGTGGGGATGCCGGTGTCGGGCTTCCGCGTCTCGACCCCCGAGGCGTTCCTGAACGTCGAAGTCTCACGGCTGCACGCGAAGGTCTTCCGCCGCCACGCGCCCTCGTCGCCGGAGTACCGCCTCGTCGACATGCGCTCGACGTGCGGGACGTACCTGAACGGCGACGCGATACCGGTGCCGGACGACCTGGACGGCTCGACGGAGGAAGACTGCGCGGCGATGCTGAAGTCCGGCGATTTCTTTTCGCTCGGGCCATCGAACGTGAATCTGTTTCTGTTTTTCGAAAAACAGGGCTAGCGGACAGCCAGCCGCTCGAACTCCTCTTCCCTCACCTCGAACACCGACCCGCGGATCTCCTTCAACCCGTCGTCGTTCCAGATCCCCATCGAGCGCAGGGGCGGGCGATAGACGTGGAGCGAAACCGCGCGCGCACTCTGGGGCATCAGACGGTGGAGGACGGTCGGCCCGGTGTCGCAGAGGTCTCCTTCGGGCCGCACGCGCGAGTCGGCGAGGGAGGGCTTGTTGCCCGGAGTCGTGAACCGCTCCTCGAGGAGCGCGCCGGAGAGGACCGCCATTCCGCCGAGCACGCCGCGGTGGTCGTGGATGGGCGTGATCTGCCCCTGCTGCCAGGCGATCAGCATGACCTCCCAATCCTCCCAGAGAAGGATCGCATGCCGCACGTATTGCGCGGGATCGAAGCGGATCCGATCGAGGTAGCGCTCCGCTTCCGACGCGATCCCTTCGACGAGCGAGAAGGGCGTGGGCCGGTCGGGCGCCTTCGAGACCTGCATCAGAAAGTCACGGCATGTGTCGGCGAGCGGCATGGGGGAGATTCTAGCCGACAGCTCCCTTCTGCTATCTTCCCCGCCGCATGAAAATTGCCCTGGTTCCGGGCGACGGCATCGGCGTCGACGTCAGCCGGGAAGCCGTGAAGGTCCTCGAGGCTCTGGACAGCCGGCGGTCGCTTTCCCTCGAGATCGTCTCCTTTCCCTGGAGCGCCGACCACTACCTGGCGACGGGGGAGACCATTCCAGCCGGAGGATTCGACGATCTCTCCCGCAACTTCGACGCGATCTTCATGGGAGCGTTCGGGGATCCCCGCGTCCCGGACATGAAGCACGCGGCGGACATCCTGCTCGGCGCCCGCTTCCAGCTCGACTTGTACGTCAACTACCGTCCGGTGCGCTGCCTCGACGACCGCCTGTGCCCGTTGAAGGGCTACTCGGCCGCCGACGTCGACTTCGTCGTGTTCCGCGAGAACACGGAGGGGTCCTACGTCGGGACCGGCGGCAACTTCAAGAAGGGCACGCCGGACGAGGTGGCGCTCCAGGAAGACATCTCGACGCGCAAGGGGGTCGAGCGGATCATCCGCTACGCCTTCGAGTTCGCGCGCGACCGGGGGCGGCGACGCGTCCTGATGGCGGACAAGTCCAACGCGATGCGGTTCGTGGGGGACCTGTGGCAGCGGACTTTCGCCGCCGTCGCTCGCGAGTTCCCGCAGATCGAATCCTCGCACCTCTACGTGGACGCCCTCTGCCTCCAGCTCGTGCGGGACCCGCGCCCCTTCGACGTGATCGTCACGAACAACATGTTCGGCGACATCGTCACGGACCTCGGCGCCGCGCTCCAGGGCGGGCTCGGCATGGCGGGGTCGGGCAACATCCACCCCGGCCGCATCTCGATGTTCGAGCCCGTCCACGGGTCGGCGCCCAAGTACGCCGGCACCGGCAAGGCGAACCCCTTCGGGGCGATCCTGACCGTCGCGCTGATGCTCGAGCACCTCGGGCGGGGGGCCGAGGCGCGGGAGATCGAGGGGGCCGTCGCCGAGTGCGTCCGCGACCGTCGGTGCACGTTCGACGTCGGGGGGGAGCTCTCCACCTCCCAGGCCGGCGACGCCGTGGTCGAGCGGCTGTCCTGACTGTTTTGGACCCGATTCTTGGTAAAATCGAGCGCTCACAGTTCACAGAAGGAGATCTGACATGGTTCGTTACACGACTCGCCTTTTCGCGATGGCTCTCGTCGCCTTTCTCACGCTGTCCGTCCGGCCGGCGGAAGGCGCCAAG
>DASQJK010000014.1:0-8585 GCA_035631095.1 Thermoanaerobaculia bacterium | reverse complement strand
GCGCGCCCTTTCCGGGCGCCCCATGAGCCTGCGCGTGACCTCCGAAGTCGGGAAACTCTCGTCTGTCCTCGTGCATCTGCCGGGGGCCGAAATCGACCGGATGGTGCCCTCCATGATGGGGGAGCTTCTCTTCGACGACATCCTCTACGGGACCCGCGCGCGCGAGGAGCACCGCCGGTTCCAGCAGGTGCTCGGGTTCGTGACCGACGAGGTGCTCGACTCGCAAGCCCTTCTGGCTCAGGTGCTCGAGACCCACCGCGACGACGTTCTCGAGGACCTGGGCCGCCACCTGGGCTGGGGACCCGACATGGACTACCGGCTGCGCGAGCTTCCTCCCGCGACCCTCGCCGCCACCCTCGTCACCGGGATCGAGAAGCCGGCCGACCAGGACGCGGAGGCGGCGCACGACCTCTACTGGCTTCCCCCCGTGCCCAACTGGTTCTTCCAGCGCGACCCGCTCGTGGTGGTGGGGGACCGCGCGATCCGCTGCGCGATGGCCACGTCGGCCCGGCAGCGGGAGCCGCTGCTGTCGGGTTACCTCTTCCGGTACCACCCGCGTTTCGCCGCGGCGCACGAGCCTTTCTGGTTCGACGAGTTCCCGTCGAGCTATGCGCCCTCGGCGTCCTACGCCCGCATGCGTCCGACCCTCGAGGGCGGCGACGTTCTCGTCCTCCGCGAAGACATCCTCGCCATCGGCTATTCCGAGCGCACCGAAAAAACGACGATCGAGCGGCTCACGGAGACTCTCAAGAAGTCGAAATCGCCGGTGAAGAAGATTTTCGTAGTCGCGGTGCCGCCGAAGCGCTCCTACATGCACCTCGACACGGTCTTCACCGCGATTTCGAGAGACGAGTGCCTCGTCTACGGGCCGATGATCCTGGCGGGCGGCGCGGAGGAGGCCGACGTCTACGAGTGCGATCTGACAAAACGGGAAGTGACGTGGAGGTCCGAGAAAGACCTGCTGTCGGCTCTCAAGAGCCAGAAGATCGAGCTTCGGCCGATCCTCTGCGGAGGCGCGGACCCCATCGACGAGCGGCGGGAGCAGTGGACAGACGGAGCGAACGCGTTCGCCGTTGCGCCGGGAGTGATCCTTCTCTACGACCGCAATGTCAAGACGATCGAGGAGCTCTCCCGTCTCGGCTACGCCGTGATCGACGAGGAGGACCTTCTGCTCGGCCGCGAGGAGCTCTCGATCGCCGCCGGGAAGAAGTCGGTGATCCGTCTCGCCGCGCACGAGCTGTCGCGCGCGCGCGGCGGTCCCCGCTGCATGGCCATGCCTCTCGTGAGGGAGGACGTTTGAGAGGGACCCATCTCCCGTCTACCGCCTCTCGTCTGCCGCCCGCATGACATCCCGTTTCTTTTCGTTCGTCCGGCCGCTCGCGGTCGTCGCGTTCGGCGGGAACGCCCTTCTCCGCCCCGGCGACAGCGGAACGACGGCGCAGCAGCTCGACCGCGCGAGGGAGGCCGTCCGGCGCCTTCTCCCGATCCTGTCGCGCGGTTACGAGCTGATCGTGGTGCACGGAAACGGACCGCAGGTGGGAAACCTCCTCATCCAGACCGATTGCGCGGCGGACCGGATCCCGCCGCAAACGCTCGATTTCTGCGTGGCGCAGACGGAGGGATCCCTGGGGTTCCTGCTCGAGCTCGCGTTCGCCAACGAGCTGCCCGGCGCCGGTTTCCGCAAAGAGGTCGTCACTTTCGTCACACAGGTCGAGGTCGATGCGGCCGACCCGGCGTTCCTCGCCCCGTCGAAGCCGATCGGCCCCTTTTTTTCCAGGGAGCGCGCCGTGTCGCTCGAGGAGAGCCTCGGCTGGGTGATGGCGGAGGACGCCGGCCGAGGGTGGCGCAAGGTCGTCGCGTCTCCGCGTCCGAGGAAGATCCGGGGCGTCGAGGTCGCGGCCGCGCTCGTCAACCGCGGCTATGTCGTGATCGCCGCCGGCGGGGGCGGGATCCCCGTCGTGGTCACGGACGACGGGACAGTGCGCGGGGTCGAGGCCGTCATCGACAAGGATTACTCCGCGTCGATGCTCGCCGCCAGCCTCTCCGCCGATCTCTTCATCATCCTGACGGGAGTCGATCGGGTCGCCCGCGACTTTGGAAAGCCCTCGCAGCAGGAGATCGCGGAAATGGACGTGACTCTGGCGCGACGCCTGCTCGCGGAGGGACAATTCCCGCCCGGAAGCATGGGACCGAAAATCGACGCGGCCATCCGGTACATCGAGGCGGGCGGCCGGCAGGTGCTGATCGCCCGCGCGGAGACGCTTCCCGACGCGCTCGAAGGCAGGACGGGCACGCTCATCCGCCAGGAAGAGGGGACGACGCCATGAAACGCGACTACGTCTGCGAGAGCGACTGGGCGCCTGCCGAAATCGAAGGAATCCTGGACCTCGCGCAGCGTGTGAAGGCGCAACCCGCGGAATTCCGGAGCGCTCTCGCCGGCAAGTCGCTCGCGATGATCTTCGAGAAGTCCTCGACCCGCACGAGGGTGTCGTTCGAGGCCGGGATGTTCCAGCTCGGCGGGCTCGGCATGTTCCTGTCGGCCCGCGACCTGCAGCTCGGGCGGGGTGAGCCGATCGCGGATACCGCGAGCGTCCTGTCACGTTACGTGGACGGCATCATGGCGCGCACGTACGCCCAGGCGACGGTGGAAGGCCTCGCGCTGAACGCCTCGGTTCCCGTGATCAACGGCCTTTCGGATCTCCTCCATCCCTGCCAGGCGCTCGCCGATTACATGACGGTGCGGGAGCGGTTCGGCGCGACGCGCGGATTTCCGCTCTGCTACGTGGGCGACGGCAACAACGTCGCGCACAGCCTGATGCTCACGGGCGCGAAGCTGGGAGCCAGGGTGAGCGTCGTCACTCCGCAGGGCTTCGAGCCGGCGGAACGCATCGTCACAGCCGCGAAGGAGATCGCCGCTGCGACCGACGGGGCGATCCGCGTAACGACGTCGCTCGAAGAAGGGCTCGCGGACGCCCGCGCCGTGTACACCGACGTGTGGACTTCGATGGGACAGGAGGGCGAGGCGGCCGAGCGCACTCGGGCGTTCGAGCCGTACCGGGTCACCCCGCGCGTATTCGGCATGGCGGCGCCGGACGCCATATTCCTCCACTGCCTTCCGGCGCATCGCGGCGAGGAAGTGGAGGCTTCCGTGATCGACTCTCCGGCTTCCGCCGTGTTCGACCAGGCGGAGAACAGGCTGCACGCGCAGAAAGCTCTGCTGATCCAGCTTCTGGGGAGCGGTTCCTGAGCTCCGGTTTGCGCGGCGTTTCCCGGAGGATCGCGGAGCGCTGGTCGCGGCGCGTCGGGCTCCTGCTCGGCCTCGCCGCGCTCCTCATGGCCATCGCCGCCGTGATCGTCGTCGCGCGGCCGCGCCGCGGGACTTCTTCGCGGGCACGCTCCGCCGAGGAGGCGACGGTCACGACGCCCACCGCGGACCTGAGGCGCGAGCCGTCCAGCCGCGCGCCCGTCGCGGCCGTTCTCCAGGCGGGGGCGCGGGTCGAGGTCGTGGCGGACCATGGCCTCTGGGTCGAGGTGAAGGGCGCGAAAGGGCTCGCGGGGTTCGTCTCCGTCGAGTCGGTCGAGCGCGACTCCGACCGCGAGGCTCGCAAGCGCCGCGGCTCGAAGGTCCTCTCGTTCGCGCCGGTCTTCGGAGTCGTCGCGGAAGAAACGCCGATCCGCCTTGCGCCGTTCCCTCTCTCACCGCGGGCGGGGACGGTCCGGCGCGGCACCACGATCGCGATTTACGGCGTGGACCACGCCTACTACGCGTTCAAGGCGGGGGACGGGACCCTTGCCTTCCTCGACTCGTCGGCGATCGACCTCGTGCCCAGGGACCCGAGGGAGCCTGCGATCGTTTCCGACCCCGCGAAGGCTCTCAAGGACGTGAGCGTCTCGAACGTACCGCGCGCCGAGGCGCCGACGCCGGAGATGTCGTCGGAAGGCGTGCCGGTGGAGCCCGCCGAGACCTCCGACGAGGCGCTCGAGCCGGCGGTGCTGCTGTCGAAAGTTGACCCGTCCTACCCCGAGATGGCGCGCCGCTCCGGGGTCGAGGGCACGGTGGTTCTCGACGCTCAGATCGGGGCGAACGGGCGCGTGGAGGACGTTCAGGTGCTGCGCGGACTCCCGCTCGGGCTCTCCGAGGCGGCGGCGGAGGCGGTCCGCCGGTGGCAGTACCGACCCGCCCGCGGCCGAAGCGGCCCCGTCCCCTCCCACAAGACCGTGCGCATCGTGTTCACGCTCGGTCAATAGGCGCCCGAACGGGCCCTGCGGCCGTCCTATAATTTCCGGCACTCTCATGCTCCAGGTGCTCTACGAAGCCGAGGGACGCCCGCAGGTCTTCACCCTCGTCCGCAACGAGGCGTCGATCGGCCGCTCGAGCGAGAACGACATCGTCTTGAACGACTTCTCCGTTTCGAGGCGCCACGCGTTTCTGCGGCGCGAAGGCGAGGGCTGGGTCATCTACGACAACAAGTCGACCAACGGGGTGAAAGTCAACGACCGAGCCGTGCCGAGCGCGCCGATCACCGACGGGATGCAGCTCTCGATCGGCACTTTCCTTCTGAGCTTCCGGGAGGAGAAGGCGGCTCCGGCTCCGCCGAAGCGGTCCGTCGACTCCACGTCGACGTGCATCCGGCCCATCTCGGAGTTCAACCTCGACTTCGGCCTCGAGAAGACAGGGGAGGGCGCGCAGGAGTCCACCGACCACCGCAAGAGGGCCGTGCTCGACGTCGCCTACAAGAACAAGGTGTTCGAGATCCTGGTGCAGGTCGCGAAGACGCTCATTTCCGCCGACGAGGTGGAGACGGTCCTCGAAAAAGTCATGGACCTCGTTTTCGAATACCTCCCCGTGGACCGCGCGTTCCTCCTGCTCGACGAGGGCGGTCTTCTGCAGCTGCGTGTCAGCCGCATGAAGTCGACGACGCGCACCACCGGAGACGGCGCGGCTCCTTACTCGCGGACGATCGTCGACATGGTCCTTCGCCAGAAGGTGGCCGTGCTGACGTCGGACGCGCAGGCGGACGAGCGCTTCGACGCGGGCCTGTCCATTCGGATGCAGCAGATCCGCTCGGCGATGTGCGCCCCCTTATGGAACCAGGATTCCGTCATCGGCGTGATCCACGTCGACTCGCCCATCCACGTGGGCACCTTTACCGAGAAGGACCTCGACCTGCTGACCGCCCTCGCGAACTTCGCGGCGGTGTCGATCGACCGGGCGCGTCTTCACGAGCGGGTCGCCGAAGAGAAGCGGATCCGCGGCCGTCTGGAGCGGTATCACTCGCCGCAGGTGGTCGACGAGATCATCGCGGACGCGTCTACGACAGGCTCCTTCAAGACCGCGAAGACGAAGACGGTCACGATCCTGTTTGCCGACCTCGTGGGTTTCACCTCCTGGTCGGAAAAGATGGAAGCGGAGCAGCTCGCGGTGCTGCTCACAAAGTTCTTCACTCTGTGCTCGGATGCGGTCTTCGCGTACGAGGGGACGATCGACAAATTCATAGGCGACGCGGTCATGGCGTTCTTCGGCGCGCCGATCGACCAGCCGGACCACGCGGCGCGCGCCGTCACCTCCGCTCTCAAGATGCAGGAGGGCGTGGCGCTCTGGAATGCCGAGCGCAAGGCAAAGGGTGAGCCCGAGATCCAGGTCCGGATCGCGATCAACACGGGGGAGGCGATCGTCGGCGAGATCGGCTCGCAGACGCGCGTCGACTACACGGTGCTGGGGAACGCGGTCAACGTCGCCGCGCGGATGGAAGAGTTCGTGGCGGGGCCCGGTGACATCTGCATCGGCCCCGCGACCTTCGAAGCGACGCGGGACCAGTTCGTGGTGGCGCAGATGGGGCACTTCGCCCTGAAGGGTCTCTCCACGCAGGTCCCGATGTACAAGGTCATCGAGTCCGTTTCGCCGGAAGAGACCGTGGGCTGGGCGCCCCGAGACCGGGCCCGGCGTTAGCTCGTAAGCCGTCCGGCGCGTTTTCCGTCCTTATTTAGCCGCCCCCGCGCCGCCGTCCGCCTCCCTCGTCGGCACGCGGCGGCGATGCCTCTGAAGGGACCACCGCGCCGCCGCTGGTCGTTCGGTCGCAGCCACGGTGGGACTTCAGTACGAGCTGGGTGTGCTCCCTCTCTCATCGCACTCCGAGTGAGGCGGCCGCGTCGCCGGGGCTACCAGTGAGGCGTTAGTCACAGTAAGAGCCCGGGGCGCGGGGTCCAGCGGAGGGAGCCTCTCGGAGGTCGCATACCAGTCTGGTACTCGAGCTCCATTGTGGCTGCGACCTCCGAGCGGAGCGGCGGCCAGGTTTCGTCTTCCGAGGGTGGGCCGCCGCGTCTCCCGGAGTCGGACCCCGCGTCACGGGCGGCTCGATGGGGCCGGTTCTACTCCCTCGCGCCGCGGCGGCGGTTTCCTTTCAGGCGGCTGCCGAGTTCTGAGACGCGTCGTTCCATTTCCGGGTCGCGCGGGGCGAAGGTCAGCTGGAGGTAGGCGGTGGCGAACTCGAAGGCGAGGGCCGGGCGGCGGGGCGTGCTCGAGAGGGCCTCGTCCGAGTCTTCGCGGAGAAGTCTCGGCAGGTCGGACTTGATCTGGGTGGAGAGGGCGTCGGAAGGCGCGCTCCGCACGTAGAGGTTCGCGATGTAGGCGGTCCGGACCGCCTGGAAGGCACGGCCCTGGAGCGGACGCGCTTTCCAGTCTTCGAGCAGCCGGCGCATCTTGCGCTGGTCGAGCTGGCCGAGTCCCGGGATCTGCACGGCTCCGTCGGAGCGCGCCGTCGCCGGCGGCTGAGGCGGAGGCGCCGCCGTCGGCGGCAAAGGCGCCGGAACCGGCGTCAGCGTGAGCCGCGGCTTCGGGGAGACCGTGGGCGTTGCGTCCTCGAGTATGCGCGGAGCCGCGACGACGACCTCGTCGGGTGTTGCCGTCGCGGCAGGCCTCGAGGTAGGGGACGCAGCGCGGCGCGCGTCGGTGCCTCCCGTCACGCCGCCCGGCCCGGGCCGGCGGAGCACGTACGCGAGCGCCGCCGCCGCGATCGCGACGGCGATGGCGCCGCCGAAGAGCCACCCCGCGCCGCGGCTTTGCTGGCGCAGCGCCGCCGTCGGCATCTCGTCGGAACCGCTCTCCGCACCCGGCACGAGCTGCGCGAGCGCCGTCGAAAATTCTTTTGCATCCTGGAAGCGCCGATCGCGCCTCTTTTCGAGCGCCCGCGTGACGATCGAGGAGAGCGCCGGCGCGATCTTCGGCGGAATCCGTGTCGTGTCGAGAGGCGGCGGCGCCGTGTGGAGGTGCTTGCCGAGGTACCCCTCCGGAGTCTGCGACTCGAACGGAGGCTTGCCGGTCAGCATCTCGTAGAGCACCACTCCGAACGAGTAGAGGTCGCTTCGCCCGTCGACGGTCTCGCCCGACGGGAGCGCGCCCGCCTGTTCGGGGGAGCAGTACTTGAGCTTTCCGACGAACATCCCCGTGCCGGTCATCTGCAGCGTCTCCGCCGCCACGCGCTTCGCGATGCCGAGGTCGATGATCTTCGCGAGCAGCCGCCCCGTCCGGTTCTCGCGCAGCATGATGTTGTCCGGGGCGAGGTCGCGGTGCACGATGCCCTGCGCGTGGATCTCCTCGAGCCCCGCAAGGACCTGCTGCGCGACGTCGAGGGCGCGCGCCGCGGGGAGCGGTCCATAGCGGCGCAGCCACTCCTCGAGGGTCACGCCGTCGATGAACTCCCAGACCATGTAATAGGAGCCGTCCGGCAGGCGCGAGTAGTCGTAGAGCGCCGCGACGTTCGGATGGCGAACGAGCGTGGCGAGCCGCGCCTCCTCCTGGAACCGGCGCCCCTCCGAGCCTTCGCCGAGCGCGTCGGGCTTGGTGACCTTGATGATGCGGATCTCGTCCAAGTGGACGTGCCGCGCCTTGTACACCTCGCCCATCCCGCCCTCGCCGATCTTCTCGAGGATTTCGTACTTGCCGTCGAGGACCTGTCCGGGGGAGAGCCGCGCGGTCGGAGCCCCGCAGGACGGGCAGAATCGCGCCTCGGCGGGCACAGCGGTGTCGCACCGCGGACAGACGGTTGGGTTGGACGACACTGCCATGGATTCTAGCGGCATCGCGGCGCTCATAGAATCGGCCCATGCGTCCTCTTCCCCTCGTCTTCGTGACGTCGCGGCCCGAAAAGGCGGAAGAGGCGCGGCGGTTCGGTTTCGAGGTCGAGACCCTGCACCTGGATCTTCCGGAGCTGCAGACGCTCGATTCCGCGGACGTGGTCGAGGCGAAGGCACGTGCGGCTTACGACAAGATCGCGCGGCCCGTTCTCGTGGAAGACTCCGGGCTCGCGCTCTCGGCGTGGGACGGATTTCCCGGCGCCCTCGTTCGCTGGCTCGAGAAGAGCGCGGGCGTCGCCGCGATCCCGCGCATGCTCCGGGACTGGGAAGACCGGCGCGCGACCGCGATCTGCGTGGTGGCGTGGTTCGACGGCGCGCGGCTCGTCACGAGCCGCGGAGAATGCGCCGGAGAAATCGCCGCCGCTCCGCGAGGAGAGTCGGGCTTCGGCTGGGACTCGATCTTCGTCCCGGAGGGATCGAGCCGGACTTTCGCCGAGCTCGGACCGGAGGGA
>DASQJK010000013.1:0-4710 GCA_035631095.1 Thermoanaerobaculia bacterium | reverse complement strand
CCTTTTTATTGTATTTTTTTGCGGATTGCGTTTAGGACAGGCGCAGGCACCAATTCATCGATTTTTCCGCCCAAACGGGCGATTTCCTTGACCATGGACGAGGAAACATACGTGTATTTCTCATCGGGCATCAAATAGACGACTTCAAAGCTGGGATGCAATTTGCGGTTCATCAAGGCCATCTGAAATTCATATTCGAAATCTGAAAGCACCCTCAAGCCCCTCAAGACCACCGGATCGCCCAATTTCTTCACGAAATCCACGAGCAGGCCGTTGAAGGACAGGACGGGGGTCGAAGGATCGTCCTTCAGGATCTCTCGGATCATCTCGATCCGCTCCGCGACCGTGAAGAGGGGCGTCTTGGAATCGTTCTCCAGGATCGCGACGATCACCCGGTCCGCGATCCTGCGCGCCCGCGAGAGGACGTCGAGATGCCCGTTGGTCAGAGGATCGAAGGAGCCGGGGTACAGGGCGATGCGCTCGGTCATGGTCAGCTCGTTTCAGTGGTGGCGCGGCGCAGCCCTTCGGCGAGCAAATTATAGGCGGTGACCGTCAGGAAAAGCGCGAGCCCCGGAAAGAGCGCGATCCACCACGCCTCGTCGATGTACGCGGGCGCCACGGACAGGATCCCTCCCCAGGAAGCCAACGGTGGCGGCAGGCCGATGCCCAGGAAGGAGAGCGCCGCCTCGGCGAGGATCGCCCACGCGACGCCGAACGCGGCGGAGACGAGCAGCGGCGGAGCGGCGACCGGCAGAAGATGCCGCACGAGGATCCGCGGCGTCGAAGCCCCTGCCGCTCGCGCGGCTCGCGTGTAGTCGAGGTTCCGCGCCTTCAAGATCTCCGCCCGGGCGAACCGCGCATCTCCCGGCCAGGTCGTGAGCCCGATCGCGAGTATGACCGAGGCGGCGGACGGAGGAAGAAACGCGGCGAGGGCGAGCAGCAGGAAGAGAACCGGGAAGCACAGCACGACCTCGATGAGACGCGAGAGCAGGAGATCGACCGTCCCCCCGCTCCATCCCGCCGCCGCGCCGATCGAGAAGCCGACGAGGAAGGAAACCGCCGCGGCGAGCGTGCCGATGGCGAGCGAGAGCGGAGTCGCGACGACGACGCGCGCCAGGAGATCCCGCCCGAGGTCATCCGTGCCGAAGGGATGCGCGGCCGAGGGCGGGCTCAGGCGCTCTGAGAGCCGGATTTCGGCGGCGCGCTTCGACGCGAGCGGCGAGAGCGCCGCCACGAGCCAGAGCGCCGCCACGATTCCGAGCGCCAGCTTTGCGGTGCCCGGCAGACGCCGCAGCCCGCCTGGCGCGGTTCCCGAGGCGCCTGGAACGGATGCGTCGCCGAGAGCCATGGGCGGCGCGGAGAGAGGGCTCACGTCAGCGTCCCGTCTCGCACCCTCGGATCGACGGCCGCTGCGGCCACGTCGGCCGCCAGAGTCAGGACGAGGGTGGCGACCGCTCCGAGGAGCGACAGCGCCAGCACGACGGGATAGTCGCGCGACAGGATCGAGTCGAAGTACAACCTCCCCAGTCCCGGCCACGCGAAGATCCTCTCGATGATGACGCTGCCCGAAAGGAGGCCGGGCAATACGAGACCGAGGAGGGTCACGAGAGGCAGCAGCGCATTGCGAAATGCGTGTTTCCAGAGCGCCTGCCGCCGCGTGAGGCCTCGCGCGCGAGCGGCGATGACGTAATCGGCGCCGCGCGTTTCCGCGACGCTCGATCGGACGAGTCTCGCGTAGAACGCGAGCGATCCGTATGTCAGGCACACGACGGGAAGCACCGCGTGCCACGCGTGATCGAGGACGCCGGCCCCTCCCACCGGCGCAGGATCCGAAGCGACGCCGTAGAGCGGAAGCCAGCCGAGCTTCACGGAGAAGAGAGTCTGGAGGAGGAGCGCCGCCCAGAACGAAGGAAGGGAGTAGAGGGCGAAGAGCGCCGCGGACGACGCGCGGTCGAGCGGGCTGTCCGGGCGCCCGCCCGACGCGACACCGAGCGGTATCGCGACCGCGAGTGTCAGAAAAAGCGCGATCCCGTTCAAGGCGAGCGTGTACGGCAGGGCTTCGCCGATGCGCTCGGTGACCGGCCGGCGGTCGACGAACGACTCGCCGAAGTCGAACCGGGCCACGCGGCCGATCCAGAGCGTGAAACGCTTCGGGAGCGGCTTGTCGAGCCCGTACGCCTTGCGCATCTCTTCGGCCGCGCGAACCGAGACCCGGCGGCCGGACTCGCCGCCGAGCGCGGAAACGGGGCTGCCCGGCGCGAGGTGCAGGAGAAAGAAGACCAGCACGACGATCCCGGCGAGCGTCGGTATGGCGAGGAGCAGCCGCCGGGCGACGTACCGGATCACGGCTGAGAGACCGCCGGTGGCCCTTCCCACCACCCGGCGGGGCCCGGCCATATGCCCGCGAAACCGAGGGGAGAGGTCACGAGCCCGCGCACGCGCTTCGCGAAGCCGAACTTGTCCGAGGAAGTCGCGACGAAGATCACCGGTGCCTCGTCACGGAAGATCCGGTGGAGGCGGTGGTAGATCGCCAGCCGGCGGGGCTCGTCCCGCTCCCGCCGCGCTTCCTCCATCAGACGGTCGGCCTCCGCATTCCGGTAGAACTCGCTGTTGAGCCCGGCCGGCGGGACCTGAGACGAGTGCCAGTAGGGATAGGGGTCCGGGTTGGGGTCCGACGCGGACCAGGCGAGCGACGCCGCCTCGAAGTCACCGGCGTCGACTCGCTCCGAGAAGGCCGCCCACTCCATCGGCCGGACGCGGGCGGCGATGCCGACCTTCGCGAGCGCGGCCGCGAACGTCTCGTCGATCTGCCTGCCGATCGTCGTACCCGACGAGACGAGGAGCTCGAACGTGAACTCCCTCCCTGCGCGGTCTCGGGTCCCGTTGCCGTTGGTGTCCTTCCAGCCCGCCTCGTCGAGAAGCGCCGCAGCCGCGGCCGGATCGTAGGGCAGCGGCGCCACGGACGCGTCGTAAGCCGGCGAGTCGGGCGCCCACGGCCCCGAGATGATCCGCGCGGATCCCTTGAACAGCTCCCGCACGATCGACCCGCGGTCGAGCAGCATCGTGAGGGCGCGGCGCACCCGCGCGTCGGAGAAGAGCGGAGAGCGGTTGTCGAGCGCGATGTAGTTCCAGCCGAGTCCGTAGAATTCGACCGCTCGACAGCAAGCCTGAAAGGCCGCGTCGGTCCCCGCGCGCTCCCGAAGGGAGGCGTCGAGGCGTGTCTGATCGAGGTCGCCCGCGACCAGCGCGCGGTACGCCACGGAGTCGTCCGGCAGGATGCGGAAGACGACGCGGTCGAACCGCGCGGGGAAACCCCATGCGCGGGGGTTTCGCTCGAGCACGATCTCCCGCTGGCTGTGCCAGGAAGAAAGCCGGTACGGGCCGTTCGAGAGCGGAGCGCGGTTGTCGGGCGCAGAGAGGAATTTTCGCGCCGCGAACCGGCGCTCGGGCAGGAGGGGCAGCACGAACGCCATGGCGTGGTACGCGTACGGCTCGCGGAACCGCGCGACGAACGTGCGGGTGTCCGAGGCCTCGACCGACGCGAGACGGTCGAACACCGGCTTGAAGACGGGAGAAGGGACGGCGGGATCGACGATCCGCCTGATCGTGAAAACGGCGTCGGCGGCCGTGACCGGTGACCCGTCCTCCCAGACGGCGTCGGGCCGGATCGTGAATGTGTAAGCCAATCCGTCGGGAGAGACGGACCAGCTCTCCGCGAGGCCGGGTACGAGCCGCATCCGGGAATCGAAGTCGAGCAGGTTGCGGGACAGGTACTGCAGCACTTCCTGCTCCGGTGCCCCCGACTGGAGGACCGCGTTGAGAGTGGAGGGATCGCCGACGAGACGGCGACGCAGGGTCCCACCCTTGCGCGCCGGACCGAGGGAAGACTCGTCGAGATACCCGAGAAGCGCTCGCGCGGTGGGAACGGCGGTCGGACGCGCCGTCGGCCGAAGCGCGGCAGCCGCGGGCGCGGCGACCTTCTCGCGGCAGGCAGCGCCGGAGGCGAAGCCGAGCGCAAGGCAGAGGGCTGCCCGAAAGCCCCGCAATCGAATCCCCATGAGGACGATTATGCGTCCCCACGAACTACCGACTACCGACGACCGACTACCGACTACCGACTCCGAACCGGCACCCCTCGCCCTACGGCAGCGGGAAACTCGCCGCGGCCACGTTCCGGGCGGCGTCCATCACGCGGACGAGAAGGAAGCCGCCGCGGGGGGCGCCGGAGAGCGGGATCGAGTAGCTCTCGGTCGGCGAGTCGGACAACCCGTCCTTCGGCTCGACGCGGATCCACTCCTTCGCGTCCACGCTGTACTCCGCCTCCAGGATGGGAGACGCCGCGTCGGACGCTTCGAACTCGAAAACGCCTCCGCCGGTGCCCACCCTTCGGATCACGGGGGGCGTATTGTCGATCTGCGTGGGGCTCGATTCCCTGGAGCCCGTTTTCTTGTCGTCCGGGTTCGCCTCGGCGTCCGACGCCGTCACGCGGAAGAGGTACTCCCCGTCCGGCAGCGACGTCGAGTCGAACGAGTAGAAAGTCTCCTTCAGGTTCTTGCGCAGCGGGAGCCATTTCGAGCCGCCGCCGACCGGCCGGAACTCGAGGTCGTAGCTCAAGGGATCGGCGTCGGGATCGGTCGCCTTCCACGTCAGGGTCCGGAAGCCCTTGCGCATCAGCCGCCGCGGCGTGCCCTCGGACCGCGACTCTTCGAG
>DASQJK010000012.1:0-11511 GCA_035631095.1 Thermoanaerobaculia bacterium | reverse complement strand
GGCGGAGAACTGCACACCGAAATGTGCAGTCAGGGACGGGGCGGCAGGGCTGCCAGAACGCGCGCGATGGCCTCGGGATAGGCGAGGTGCTCGGCCTCCAGGATCCTCGCGGAGAGCGTCTCGACCGTGTCCGATGGCTCGATAGGGACCTCCCGCTGGAGGACGACCGGCCCCGTGTCGGTCCCCTCGTCGACGAAGTGCACGGTGCAACCGGACCGGCGTTCCCCGGCTTCGAGCGCCCTTCGCTGGGGCTCGAGGCCCGCAAACTTCGGCAGGAGAGAAGGATGGATGTTCAGGATCCTCCCCCGGTACCGATCGATGAACCGCGCAGAGAGGATGCGCATGTATCCCGCGAGGCAGAGCAGCTCCGTTCGGGCGGCATCGAGGACCGAGAGGACTTCGGCCTCCTGCGCGGCCCTGCTCGGATAGTCCGGCCGCGGGATGGCAACGGCCGGAAGCCCTTTCCGGCGGGCGAGCTCGAGCCCCCGAGCACCGGGAACGTCGGAGATCACGGCGACGATCTCGGTGCCGGGGATTTCTCCCCGCCGCACGGCGTTCGCGATCGCCTCCAGGTTCGATCCGCGCCCGGAGAGGAGGACGGCGATCCGGCGGTTCATCTGACCTGTCGGCTGTCAGCGATCAGCTGTCAGCCGCAGGCTCTACGACGACGCGCTTCGTGCCGCCCGCTTTTACGTTGCCGATGGCATAGAAGCGCTGGCCCCCGTCCGTCCACTTCTTCGCAACGGCCGGAAGGTCCGCCGGCGAGACGAACACCACCATGCCGATGCCCATGTTGAAGACGCGGTGCATCTCGTGGAAAGAGACGGCGCCTTCACGCTCGATGATCTCGAAAACTTCCGGAACGGGCCACGCTCCCGCGCGAAGGATCACGTCCAGTCCGTCCGGCAGAACACGCGGAATGTTGTCGTAGAAGCCGCCACCCGTGATGTGAGCGATGCCGTGAACGAGGTTCGCGTCGAGGAGAGGCTCCATGGCGCGCAGATAGGAGAGATGCGGCGCCAGCAGAGCGTCCGCGACGGACGTCTTCGACCCTTTCCGCAGCGGATCGGAGGGGCCCTTGCCGAGCTCATCGAAGAAGACCCGCCGCGCGAGCGAGTAGCCGTTCGTGTGCAGGCCCGCCGAAGGGAGCCCGACGGCGATGTCCCCGGCCTCTATCCGGGATCCGTCCAGAATGTTCGGACGGTCGACGACGCCGACGATCGTTCCCGCCACGTCGTACTCGCCGTCGGAGTAGAAGCCCGGCATCTCCGCCGTTTCACCGCCGAGAAGGGCGGTCCCGTTCTCGCGGCAGCCGCGCGCGACTCCTTCGATCACCTGCCCCAGCACGTCGGGAGCGATCCTTCCGGTCGCGACGTAGTCCAGAAAGAAGAGAGGGCGCGCTCCCTGGACGAGAATGTCGTTGACGCAGTGGTTCACGAGATCCGCGCCGCAGGAGTCGTGTCGTCCGGCAGCGATCGCGACTTTGAGCTTCGTGCCGACGCCGTCCGTCGACGCGACGAGCACGGGCTCGCGGTAGCCGGAGAAGTCGGGCCGGAAGAGGCCTCCGAAGCCGCCGACGTCGCCGAGGACTCCAGCCGTGAAGGTGGATCGAATGGCCTGCCGCGCGCGGGCGAGAGCCGCCGCCTTCGCGTCGATGTCGACACCCGCGGCGGCGTAACGCGACTCGGTCAAGGGGCGGCGATTATAGCGGGGGGCGTGCGGAGCGGAAGCGATCGAGTGCCCGAGTCGTACTTTGAGCGGTCCGTTCGGCCGCGCTTCGCTCGGGCGGCCTTCGGACCGGTGCGCGCTTACCGCGCGCAGCTTCGCTCTGGCGGCCTCCGGACCGGTGCGCGCTCACCGCGCGCGCCACATGACGGTGTACTTGCCGATCTCCTTCGAGTTCGGGAATCGCGCCCAGAGCTGCTCGCGATAGACGCGCCACAGCCCGTGCGTGAACTGAGGCGCGCGGTTCCACACGACCACTTTCACGGCCGGGTTGTCGAAGACCTTCCGCAACCCTTCCGTGTTGGTCCCGGGCCGGATCCCCGACGTGCCCTCGAAGAAGATGCGCGTGAGGTTCTTCTTCCCACAGAGGAAGTAGACCTCCGGCGCTTCCGGCCCCGCGAAGATTTCCGAGCCTCGCGCTTTGTCCGTGACCTCCGCGACGAGCTCGTTGTAAGCCTTCGCCTCGGATGCCCCTATGGCGAGCCCGCCTCTCTCGAATGCCAGCCGTCCGTCCGCGCGGTAGCGGGTGGGCACCCCGCCCAGAAAGTAGACGTACCCGCGGTTCATGAAGAGAACGGCGAACGCCATGTAGAAAAGAAGGGCGCCCGTGTTGAGCCACCGGGCGCGCGGCGGTGCCGCGGCGGCGAGAAACGCCAGCGCCAGCACCGTGAACGGAACCGCGTAGCAGAAGTAAATCGGCGACGAAAAGGGGTATTGAACCAGGCCGATGCAGGCGGCGAGCGCGAGCAGAAGGAAAACCTGCTGCCGGCGGACTGGGGTGGCAGTCGACCCGTTGCGCCAGAGCCAGGCGCAGCCGACCAGCACGGCGACGACGTCGAGAGATCGAGCCGAGTTCCAGATCCACCGGTAGCCGTCCGAAGTCCCGCCGAGAGCCAGAAGGCCGGCGAGCGTGAGCGCGGCAACCGGCGCGGCAAACCGGAACCGGCGGCCCGCGACGGCCTGCGGAAACGCGAGCAGCGCGGCGAACGGGAGAACGCTGACGAGCATCCAGGGATCCCGAAAAGCGAACATCGAGGTCGCCACGTGGCGCTGCGGGCGAACGATCAGACCTTCCGCGAGCGCCGCCAGGGACCCGGCCGCTGCGTAAAGAGCCACGAAGAGGCCGAGTGGAATCGCCACGCCGGCGGCGAAGGGTGCGGAAAGCCGCAGTATTCCCCGCGCGCGCTCTCCGAAGCGGCCGCGGCCTTCCCGCCACTCCGACGCGACGAGCAGGAGCGTCAGAGCGGCTCCGGGGAGCACGAAATGGATCACGTCCGTAGCGCTCGCGCGCGCGCGAAAAGCGAAGACGAGGAGGGCGACGTAGAGCGCTCCGAGAACCGTCTTGACGGCGGCAAACGCGGCGCTTCGCCCGGCGGACCCGCGGGAAGCCGCGGAAACCTGTTCCCGCCAGGCGAGAAAGAGGAAGACGGCCGCGACGTCGTAAACGCCGACGATCTTCACGAGAATCGAAGCGCCCGCCGCGAGGCCCGCGAGGAAGATCCATCGGAGCCGGTCGCTCTCGACGTGCTTCAGCAGCGCCCAGGCGCCGAGCGCCGCGAGAAAGAGGTTGTACCAGGAGGGCATGCTGGCGAAATAGTTCGGCAGCGTCCAGGCGACGCACGCGAGAGTGACGAGGCCGGCAAAGAGCGGCGAGAGGGCGCGGCGGGCGATCGCGTAGACGAGCGGAACGAAAGCGAGGAAGAAGACGAAAAGCGTGTACCGAAGCGCCCGCAGGTTCGTGCCGAACACTCGAAAAGCCAGGGCATGCACCCACGTGAGGCCGCCCGTGTAGCCCTCGTCGAAATCGCGGTGCGGCATCTCGCCCTGCAGCACGCGTTCGGCGCTCTGGGCGAGGGTGCCTTCGTCGTGCGCGATCCATCCGCGGTTCACGAACGGGAGCACGTAGACCGCGCTGGCGAGCCAGAAAAAGAGGAGAGCTGCCGCGGCGCGCCACCGGGCTCCTGCTGCTGCTTCCCGGCGCAGTGTCGGCGCGCCCACCGCCAGGACTTCGGCTTCAGTGTTCAATTGTGAAACGACATTGTACGGGAACCTCGCGGGCGGCGGCGCGTCGCGGGCGCTGCGGCGTTGTAGAATTCGAGGATCGAACAGCGGAGCCGGCCGGTAGATATCTCTGTCGTAGTCCCCGTCTACAACAGCGAGGGGTCGCTTCCCATCCTCGTCGAGAGGACGCATCGGGCCCTCTCGCAGCTTCGTCACGAGATCGTGCTCGTCAACGACGGGAGCGCCGACGGATCGTGGAGCGTCGTGCGCGACCTGTGCCGCGGCGGAGCGGGCGTGCGCGGAATCAATCTCATGCGCAACTACGGCCAGCACAACGCCGTCCTCGCGGGGATCCGGGCGGCCCGCGGCGGGATCGTCGTGACGATCGACGACGACCTGCAGCACCCTCCGGAGGAGATCCGAAAGCTCCTCGGGGCGCTCGACGGCGGGCTCGACGTGGTCTACGGCACTCCCGAGAAGCTCCCCCACTCGACTTTTCGCAATGCCTCGTCGTGGATCACCAAGCTCGTTCTCCAGAAGGCGATCGGAGCGGAGACGGCCCGCCGGGTGTCGGCCTTTCGAGCGTTCCGCACGGATCTCCGGCGCGCATTCGAGCAGTACCAGAGCCCCTTCGTTTCCATCGACGTTCTGCTGACGTGGGGAACGCGCCGTTTCGGGTCCGTTCCCGTCGAGCTGCGGCCGCGCGAGATCGGCCGGTCCAATTACAGCTTCCGATCGCTCGTCACCCATGCCCTGACTGTAGCGACCGGATTCTCGACGCTGCCGCTTCGGTTTGCGAGCGTTCTCGGATTCTCTTTCACGGCGCTCGGCCTGCTGATCCTGGCGTATGTCCTCGCCGTGTACTTCATCCGCGGAGACAGCGTCCCTGGATTTCCTTTTCTCGCGAGCGTCATCGCGATCTTCTCGGGAGCCCAGCTCTTCGCCCTCGGAATCATCGGCGAGTATCTCGCGCGGATCCACTCGCGCATGATGGAGAGGCCCACCTACGCGGTCGCGGAGACCGCGGGCGGCGAGGCATGACGGCCCGCGCCGGCGCAGGCGCACGGACCCCGGCGCGCGCGCATTTCGAAGCGGAGTACTCGCCGCTCGCCTCCGACGATCCGTCTCTGGGCTCGGCCGCGGTGCTTCCGTGGGACGAGGAGATCTTCGGCTTCGCCGTCGGCGACTACCGGCCGGCCAGCCGGGGGGAGCTCGCTTCTCGCACCGGGCTTCTCTCCGAAGCGCTTGCGAATTGGTCGCAGGCCCGCACAGTCGAGCTGGTCGGCTGCCGCGTCCCCGCGTCGGACACCGCTCTCACCGCGCTCCTCGAGAGCGTCGGATTTCGGATGGTCGAGCTGCAGCTGCGAGCGACTCTCGCCCCTCTGCGTTCCGAGGCCGCCGCGCCTCCCAGGATCAGCGTTCGCACGGCCGACCCGTCGGACCGTGCCCGGATCCTCGAGATCGCGAGCTCGGCGTTGCGCATGGGCCGGTACCACGCCGATCCGCGCTTCCCGCGCGCTGCCGCCGACCATCGCTACCGGCTTTGGATGCAACGTGCGCTCGCGGAAGGAGAGGGCACCTGGGTCGCCGTCGCAGGGCCGCCGGGCAGCGTACGCGGTTTCCTTCACGCGCAGATCTCCGGCCCCGCCGCGGACATCCGGCTCGCTGCCGTGGACGCCGACGCGGCCGGCATCGCAGGCCCGGAGCTCTTTCGCGGCGCCGTCCACGAGCTGTCGCGCCGCGGGGTCCGGCGAGTCACCGCGCGCATGTCCGCCGCGAACTGCTCCGTGCTCAACATCTACGCGTCGCTGGGCTTCCGATTCGACGAGCCCGAATCGGTGCTGCACTGGCATTCACCGGATGCGCCTCACCTGGTCAGCCCGGACCCCGGGAGCCCACGCCCGTGAATGATGGAGCGATCGTCGATCTCATCGTCGAGACCGTCGAGGGCTATCGCGTCTCGACCGGCGGCGAGGGCGGACCGGTCGCACGGGAGACGGCTCTCTTCGGCCCGTCGGGAGCCCTCGACTCGCTCGGTCTCGTGAGCGTTCTCGTCGAGCTCGAGCAAAAAGTCGCCGACCGCCTCGGCCGTACGGTGAGCCTCATGGACGACCGCGCGATGTCGCAGGCGTCGAGCCCCTTCCGCACGGTCGGGTCGCTGGCGGACTATCTGGGCGCGCAGCTTTCCGGCGGCGCCTCCGGACGATGAGCACGGGCGCACGCCCCGTCGCTCTCGTGACGGGCTCCCGGAAGGGGATTGGACGGCACCTGGCGCGGCACCTCGCTTCGACGGGATATCAGGTCGTCGGCTGCAGCCGCGGTCCCGCCGAGTGGAGCATGGACGGCTACGAGCACGTCACGGCGGACGTGACGGATGAAGCGGACGTGGTGCGCCTCCTCGCTGTCGTGCGACAGCGGCACGGCGGGCTTTCGGTCCTCGTGAACAACGCCGGCGTCGCCTCGATGAACGCACTGCTGCTGACGCCCGGAACGACGGTCGACCAGATCATCCGCACCAACCTGATCGGGACGATCCTCATCGCGCGGGAGAGCGCCAAGCTGATGCTGAAATCGCGGTTTGGCCGGATCGTCAACTTCACGAGCGTCGCCGTCGCGCTCGCCCTCGAGGGAGAAGCGGTCTACGCCGCATCGAAAGGAGGCGTAGAAGCATTCACGCGCGTGCTGGCGCGCGAGCTGGGGCCCTCCGGGATCACCGTGAACGCGGTCGGCCCCGGCCCGATCACCACAGACCTGACACGCGGCGTTCCCGCGCCGAAGCTCGAGGCGCTCGCACGGCGCCTCTCGACGGGGCGCGCGAGCTCGTTCGAGGACGTCGAGAACGTCGTGGACTTCCTCATCGCGCCCGAGAGCGGCGCAGTGACCGGCCAGACGATCTACCTCGGCGGACCTTGAACCCCGCCTGGCTGTTCGAAGGCTTCGAGAAATACCGCGACGCCGCCGCGCTCGTGTGGCGCGGCCAGGCTTACGGTTACGGGTGGCTCGCCGACGAGGCGGAGGCGCTCGAACGCGGCCTGGCAACGCACGGCGTCGGCGCGGGCTCCGTGATCGCTCTCGACGGAGACTACTCGCCGAACGCGTGCGCCTTTCTCCTCGCGGCCATAAGCGCGGGCGCGATCGTCGTGCCTTTGACGAGCGCGGCGGCCGGAAACCGCGGCCGCTTCCTCGATATCGCGCAAGTCCAGACCCTGGCGCGCTGTCCGCCGGGAGGAACGCCGTCCTACGAAGCGACCGGTCGCGAGGTCTCGAATCCACTCCTGCTCGCTCTGCGCGAAAGAAGCGAGCCGGGACTCGTGCTCTTCACCTCGGGCTCGACCGGCGAACCGAAGGCCGCTCTGCACTCGTTCACCCGCCTCCTCGAAAAGTACCGCACTCCCAGACCCTCGCTGCGCACCCTGGCCTTCCTCCTTCTGGACCACATCGGCGGAATCAACACGCTCTTCCACATCATCTCGAACGGAGGCTCGGTGGTCACCGTGGAAGACCGCAGCCCCGACGCGGTCTGCGCCGCGATCGAGCGGCACCGCGTCGAGCTGCTCCCGACGACGCCGACGTTCCTGAACCTTCTGCTGATTTCGGAGGCGCACTCCCGACACGACCTCTCCTCCCTGCGACAGATCACGTACGGCACGGAGCCGATGCCCGCGGCGACGCTCGAGCGGCTGCACGCTCTTCTTCCGGGAGTGCGGCTCTCCCAGACGTACGGACTGTCCGAGCTCGGGATCCTCCGCGCGAAGTCGCGGTCTTCCGACTCATTGTGGGTCCGGCTGGGCGGCGAGGGCGTCGAGACGAAGGTCGTCGACGGAATACTGAAAGTCCGCTCCTCCTCGGCGATGCTCGGGTACCTGAACGCGCCGAGCCCCTTCGACGGCGACGGCTGGTTCGACACCCAGGACGAGGTCGTGGTCGACGGAGATTTCTTTCGAATCCTCGGGCGGCGGTCCGAGATCATCAACGTCGGAGGCGAGAAGGTCTACCCGGCGGAGGTCGAGAGCGTCCTGCTGCGGCTCGAGAACGTCCGGGACGTGATGGTCCGCGGAGAGAAGAGCCCGATCCTGGGGCAGATCGTCGCGGCGTACTTCAACCTCGCCGAGCCGGAGAGCGGGGACTCGCTCCGAAACCGCGTGCGGGCGCACTGCCGCGGGAGGCTCCGCCCGTTCCAGGTCCCCGGCCGGATCGAGGTCGTGGACCGCGAGCAGTACTCCGAGCGCTTCAAGAAGATCCGCGCTCTGGAGCCCGGCGAGCCGGTCGAGCCATGAAGATCCTCTGATGTCCGGCGTCCCGGCAAACCTGTTCATCCTCGATTCCGCGGCGGAGCCTTCGGCGTTCGACATCTCCGATCCGGAGCTCCTGCGAATGCTGGAGGCGAGCCAGGCGTCGCACTTCTGGTTTCCGGCGCGGAACCGGCAAATCCTGCAGTTCCTCCAGCGGGACGGAATCGCTCCGCCGGCGCGGATCCTCGAAGTCGGTTGCGGCACGGGCACGGTCCTCGGGGGTCTCGCCCGGGCCGGCTACAGGATGAAGGGCGTCGAGATGCACCCGGAGCTCGCCGGGCGGGCGGCGGCTGCGAATCCCTCGGTTCCGATCTACTCGTTGAACCTCTTCACCGCGCCGGAAGAGCTCGCACGCGACGGCGGCTTCGACGCGGTCGCTCTCTTCGACGTCGTGGAGCACCTGGCGGACCCGGAGCCGGTGCTCCGCGCCTGCGCCGCGCTCCTCGCTCCGGGCGGGCGTCTCGTGGGCACCCTTCCGGCGCTCGCGGCGCTCTGGTCCGACTACGACCGCTTCGCGGGGCACCGTCTCCGCTACGACCGGCGTTCGTTGTACGCGCTGTTCGAGAGGGCGGGCCTGCCCCGCCCGCGCGCCGCCTATTTTTTTCAGTGTCTCCTGCCCGGCATGCTCCTCCGCCGTCTTCTGGTGGGCAGACGCCGCGAAGGCGCGGGTGGAGAAGCCGAGCGCCGGAGCGCGCAGCACCGCGCGCTCGATGCCCCGCCGCGTCTCGTCAACGCGGCCTTCGCGGCGGCGTGCGCGGCGGAGCGGCTTCTCCGGCGAGCGCTTCCTCTCGACACGGTGCCGGGTACGTCACTCTGGTTTTCGGCGAGGATCGCCCGCCCGCAGGACTTCAGCGCGGCGACGCCACCCACAACGCGTACTGGTGGTACACGGTGAACTCCCGCGCGGGCGACAGCGTGAACCGCCTGTTGAGCGCCGTCCGCAGCTCCTCGCGCGTGCGCGGGTAGCGGCCCCGATCGAGTTTCCACATCCATCGGGAGAGCGCCCGGCCGTCGTTGCGCAGAGCGTCGAGGAAGACGAGGTGCCTCCGTGTCACGCGCGCGAGATCGGCCACGGCGAGCTCGAGCTGGCTGTCGTCGAGGTGATGGGTGACCGCCACGCACAGGCTGACGTCGAACGCGCCGTCCGGAAAGGGCAGGGCCGCCGCGTCCGCCGCGGCCGCCCGCGAACCCTGGCGGCGCCGCAGCAGGGCCGCGAGCGGACGCGGATCGAGATCGACGAAGACCGGATCGATCCCGAGGCGCGCCGCGAACCCGCCCTCTGCGCTCCCGACGTCCAGGATGCGCGCGCCCGGGCCGACCTCCGCGAGAGCGGACCGGAGCCGCGCGGCGACCTTCGCCTGACCGGCGAGATTCTGGACGAGCCGGTACACGGCGGGATGCGAGACGATCCTGTCCGCCACCCGCTCGAGCATCGTCGGGCTCAAGGCCGCGCGCCTTCGGCCGCCCGCTCCAGAATCGCTCCTCTGGGTGACGACCATGCGACGCGGTAGTGACGCAGCGACCACTCCCGGATCGCGGTCGCGTACCCGCGGCCGAAAGAATCCACACCGAACTCCGTCGTGGGTCGCTCGAAGACCACGATCTTCGAGGGCGGGTCCTTCTCGAATCGGGCAATCAGCTCCGACTCGAGCTCCCGGTCGAGCCAGCCCGGAAAGTGGTGGAGGAGCGGCGACGCGCTTCTCAGCCCGAAGAGGGCGTCGACCGCATTGATCTCCGGAAAAACGAGGACGCTCTCGCCGGGCCGGACCCGCCTCGCGATCTCCCGGTAGAGCGCCGCCTGTCCGCGCTCCACGTAGATGGGGCCCTTCGGAGTCTGCACGGTTTCCTTCCACGGAAACCGGAGGCTCGCCGCGTCTCCGACGGCCGTCCACCAGAAGACCACGGCGAGGACGGCAGCAAGGCCGCTCCGGGTGATGCGGCGCGCGCGCGAGGAATCCGCGGCCGGCCAGAGCGCCCGCGGTACGAAGACGAGCAGCAGCAGCGCCCAGCTCGCCGCGGCCGCGAAGTGCGCCGGACCTTCATACGGACCGGAAACGTAGGGGGAGAAGACCGCGCGCATCCCCGTCAAGGCGGCGAACACTCCGATCGCCGCCGCGAGAGCGCGGCCTTCGAAGGCGGGCGAGGCGAGGGCGCAGAGCGTGACGGCGCAGGAGGCGATCACCGACAGGCGCACCGCCGATGACGGCGCCGCGAGCGGAAAGCGCTCGATCCCCCACCACACCGAGAGCGCGGCCGCGAGCCAGAGGATCCGGCTCCACGCCCTTCGGGAGCGCTCCCGGGCGAGAAGACCTCCGAGAACGGCGAAGAGCCCGATTCCCGCGAGCACTCTCCAGGCCGACCGGCGGATTCCCCCGAACCAGTCCGGTTCCGAGAGCCCGGACACGGAGCGGAACAGCGCGTCGAACGCCGCGGGAGGGCGCGGGTTCAAAGGCCAGAGGTGGTCGCGATCCCGAAGCACCGGAAGAGGCGCCGCCAGCGCGACGAAGACGGCCGCCGCGAGCGCCACGGCTCCGAAGCCGGCGGTCACGCCCAGCGCCCAGCGCAGGGGGCGTTCGACTCCCGCGAAAACTGCGATCAGCAGCGCGGCGAACGCCGCGACGCCGATCTCCTGCTTGCAGCAGAAGGCGAGGCCGGCGAGAGCCCCGGCCGCGAGCGGCGCGCCGCCTCGCAGCAGGCGGGGGCGTGCGACGAGCAGCAGCGCCGCGACGGAGAAGACGAAAGCGTGCACCACTCCCGCGTAATAGGGCAGGACGAGGCGGCCCGCTCCTGGAACGAAGAGGGACGTCGCCAGAACCATTCCCGCGAGAGCGATCCTTTCGAACGGCGTCAGCAGCCGCCGGGTCACCAGGAGCAGCAGCAGGCCCGCCGCCACGGCGGGAATCCAGTTGAGCAGCAGAATGGAGTTGCTCGAGACACCGAAGAGGCGCGCCCATAGAGCGAGAAGGTGGGGCGAAAGAGGCCCGTACGCGAAGTAGATGTCGCGGTAGAGCCGCTCGCCCCGGGCGAGCCGGTACGCGAGCGACCACGAGAATCCCGGATCTCCCACGGGATCGAGCCAGCGACCTCCTGCCGCGATTCCCGCCGCGGTCGTGGCGGCGAGAAACACCGCCTCGGGGATCCATCGGGCGGCGCGGGACTCTACGGTCTCGCTCAACGCGACCCGGTCTTCCGGAGCCCGATCACCGGCGAGCGCCCCGGCTGGTTTGCGACGCGGTGCTCGGCGTACTCCCGCGCGATCCAGTCGCGGATCCGCCGGCCGTAATCCGTTCCGAACTCGCCGCGACTGTACTCGCCGAGGGGCCGAGGCCACAGCACGACCGCGGCCGGCCGCGCGCGGCGGAGCTCGGCGAGAATCTCCTCCTCGTTTGCGGCGGTCAAGTATCCGGGAAGGTAGAGCTTGTGCCGGATCGGGTTCGGACGGCTCGTCAGGAAATTCAGGATCTCGCCTTCGGGAAATACGACCAGGCCGGCG
>DASQJK010000011.1:0-10813 GCA_035631095.1 Thermoanaerobaculia bacterium | reverse complement strand
ACCCGTGGAATACAGCTTTACTGTGGAATCACTGGAAAGACTTACGGCGGAGTGCGGGTTGGAGCTGGCCGCTCCCTGCATCGATATTTTCGACAGGGCGAAGGAGAGCTATTTCTGGAACATGGAATTCAACGATCCCGGGCTGCAGGAAATCTACGACTCGCTCACGGACATCAAGCGCTGGTACATCA
Source organism: Thermoanaerobaculia bacterium (assembly GCA_035631095.1). Taxonomy (GTDB): domain Bacteria; phylum Acidobacteriota; class Thermoanaerobaculia; order UBA5066; family Gp7-AA6; genus JALYUA01. Next base: position 10,622 of record DASQJK010000011.1, on the reverse strand, counting down.
CCAACTACCTGCTGCTTGAAAAATCCCCGATGCTCTGGTTTTACCTGCGCCGCAGCGACTCTCCCACGCCGCGTAAGTCTGAAAGTCAGCTTGCCGAGGAGTTTCTCGCGCAGACATTCGTCCCGTCCGACGCCCGCCGAAGAGTTTTCATGCGGGACAGCGCCGGGGAGTACAAACTCCTGCCGGAGCAAAACCCTTACCCCGGAAGGCACACGAAGGAAACGTGCCGCTCGATCATCGCTGCTGTGGCGGCGCGACCGGGGGTTCCGATGCGCGAAATCCTCGTGGACCAGAACGTTGAACTCTCATTTGCCACGGTTCACAAGTTCCGACTCTGGCTGACCACGAACGCCTTCCCGTTCTTGCGCGCGACGACCTGAACACAATCCGGTAGCTCCTGCATTCTTCGGCAAGGCGGGGGCGGCGTGCCTTTCATGTTTCGTTCAGGTGTCTTCTTGCGCTCCCGCCGCACCTAAATTCTGGATGAGTTTTTGGTCTGGCGGGAACCCTCCGCGCCGGTCGACTTGTACGTCGATGTGGAGGAACACCATGATTGCCTCAGGTCGCGTTCAGAGAGTTCTCACGGTCGTGCTCGTCTCGCTGTTGTTCAACGGGATGGCGCCCAGTCAGACCGCGTCGCCGGCGGCGTTCGCCTTCGCGCCGGCCGGCAGCCCCGCCAAGGGACAGGTCGTGCAGTTCAACGACACGTCCACGAACGGGCCGACGTCGTGGCTCTGGGATTTCGGCGACGGGCAGTCATCGACCGATCGGAATCCGACCCACGTCTTTGCGGCACCGGGAGCCTTTCAGGTCACTCTCACGACCACGAAGGCCGGCACGCCGAGCCGGACCACACAGGAGATCTTCGTGAGTGACGCGGACACACTGCAGCTCAACAACCGCGCCGACCATCCGTTCACGGTCAAGCTCGTCGCGACGAATCAACGCACCGGCGAGACGGCCTCCGGGCAGGCCATTCCGCAGAACGACCTCTTCGGATATTTCGCCATCCCGGCGTTCACGGGCAGTCCCGAGAACCCGGAGGTCTTCGTCAAGCTCCTGGATGGAACGGCGGTCAATGGAGAATTCTGGGTCTTCTACGGACATCTGACGGACCTGGTCTACGACCTCACCGTCACGGAGGTCGCGACCGGAATCTCGAAGACGTACCACAAGGACGCCGGTAACTCGGCCGGAGGCTTCGACACGTCGGGCTTCCATGCGGGAGGTCCCGCTCCGACGCCCACGGTTCCTGCCGCGACGCCGACGCCCGCGCCGACGACTCCCGCGGTCGTCACCGTGAATCTGGTCGCGTCGGACTTTCGATGGGACTTCGACGGCGGAGGCGACTCGTTCACGTTCCGCGTCGGACAGCCGTATCAGCTGCGGATCCGGCGCTCCAACGGCATCCATGGTTTCTCGGGCATCCCGACGCTCGGCTGCTCGGGAGCGACTCTCGCCTCGACGGCCGTCTGCAACTTCACTCCTACCGCTGCGCAGATCGGCACCCACGGCTTTGCGTGCACGGTGTCTTCGTGCGGCAGCGGGCATACGAGCATGCTCAACGGGCAGGCGATCGTGGCCCGCTGACCCCTTCGTTAACGTGAAGGCGGCCGGACCCAGTTGAAGGGTCCGGCCGCCGCCGGATCCGGACTACTCGAAATACCCTGTTACGTCGATCACGGCTTGAGTCGTGCCGACCGCACAGAACACCGCGACGTCTCCGGCGCTGCCGATCGGCAGGACGGCGTTGTTCGCTCGAGTCTGACCCGCGGCGAAATTGACCGTGGAGACCAGAGGCCGGGTCGTGCCGCCGGCGTAGATCGAAAGAAAGCCGGCCGCGGTCGGCTGCGTGATCGTGACGTTCGCCGCAACGGACTGCGCGCTCGGCGGGATCCCGCAGCGTCCGGCGAGAAGGAAGATCCGGACAGTGTTCGCCGCGAGCGCCGGGCCGCCCCACGGGTCGGTCGGTCCGCGAGTGTCGACGACACGGCAGGGTGCGACGCTGTAGAAGTGCGCGCCCGCAGAGTAGGTGAAGCTGGATGGCAGGGTGGCGGACTGGGCGTCGGGATTGGTCACGGTGACATCCACGCTCCCGGCAGACGCGGAAGACGGGCTGTGCGCCGTCAATGTCGCGGAGCTCGAGACGCTCACCGAAGTCGCGGCCGCCAGGCCGAACCGAACGGTCGCCCCGCTCTGAAAGTTCGTTCCGAGAATCGTCACGAGCGTGTCCCCGGCCAGTCGTCCGGATCTCGGCGAGATCGAGAGAATGGTTGGCGCAGAGCTGCACGGCGGCCTCGCGTTGCCCGAGCCGACCAGAGGTCCGGATCCCGGCGCCGTTCGCTGCATCGCCCCAATGTCCGCGGCGGGCAATCGCGAGACGCACATGAAGTCGTCGGCGGGACGCCAGGGCTCCGAGCCTGCGCCGGCGGCGCCGATCAGGACGCCTCCCGAAACCGGCCAGAGGTCGTACGGAGCCGTCGCCGGCTGCGCGAAGCAGCTCGTTGCGGGGCTGCACGTCCGGTTTCCGATGACAGGATCGGCCAGAGGAGAAGCCGGCGTCAGAGCCGGTGTGCCGCTCAAAGGCGCGATCGCGTTGTAGGCCAGGACGTTTCCGGCGCCGGACACCCAGCTGCTGACCTGGATTCCGCCGGTCTGATTCCCGAGCGCCGTGTTGTGAACGATCCACACGTTCTGCTGCAGGCCGCGGCCGCCGTAGTTCTGCGCCCATATCCCGTTGTATCGATTTCCGACGACGATGTTGTTTCGGACGATCGCGGGTCCGCCGCTGATGTTGATGCCTGCGTCGGTCTTCGAGCCCTCGACGTAGTTGCGCTCGACGACACTCGGCGGGTCGCCGCGGTTGGAGCCGTACACGTCGATCCCGGGTCCTTGAGGATCGTAGATCGTGTTCTCGAGGATCGTCGCCCACGAGTTCAACTTGATCTCGAGCCCATAGCCGACCCCGTCGCCCGGCTGAACGGTGCGGATCACGTTGCCGCGGATCAGGATGTTCAAGGCGTGGCAGGAAACTCCGTCGTGGCAGCCGAAGTACAGCCCTGTCGACAGCATATTGCTCAGGACGTTGTTCGTCACGGAGACGTCCTGATAGAGGCTGCCGCTCGAGTTCGCTGCAACGGCGATGTCGGTCCGGTCGAAAAAGTTCTGGTCGACCACGACTCCCTGGAGGCTGCTGCGCAGCTTCAACGGGTTCACGCCGGCGGCGGTGGGGCCGAACGTCAGCCAGCGGAAGACGAGATAGGAGCCATACACGTCCACGATGTTGCTGCTCGCGCCCGCGTAGGTGAAGAAAGCGCGGTCGGCGGGAGCTCCGCTCTGAGAGCGCAGCGTGATCGGCGCGCCAGCGGTGCCGGAAGCCGTGACCGCGCACGTCTGCGGGTAGGAACCCGCCGCGAAAAGGACCGTGTCTCCAGGCGCCGCGGCATTCACGACACCGCACCACGCGCTGCCCGGAGCGACGAAGTGCGTCGCAGCTTCGCAGCTCGCCGCGCCGATCGCTCCCACAGTAAACAGGAGAGCCCGCGCACGGAGTCTCACCGCCTGATTTCTGATCACTTTTGCCTGTAAGACTCGAGTTTACCAGACGGCAGATGGGGTCAGAACCGTCGAACGGCAAAGTCGTTGCAGGCGCTCCCGGCACACAGAGGAGGTCCGAGATGGCGAAGGCGAAGAAGGCTGTTCCCGAAGGGTTTCACACGATCACGCCGCAACTCACTCTGGACAATGCGGCGCAGATGATCGATTGGTACAAGAAGGCGTTGGGAGCGGAAGAGGTGAACCGCGCGGTCGGTCCGGACGGAGCGATCATGCACGCCGAACTGCGGATCGGCGATTCGCGCCTGATGGTGAATGACGCGATGGGCGGCGGAAAAGGACCGAAGGCGATGGGCGGCTCGCCGGCGTCTCTCTGGGTTTACGTCGAGGATTGCGACGCGATGTTCCGACGCGCCGTCGCGGCGGGCGGTCGCGTGGATCCGGGACCCATGGGTGAATTGGCGGACCAGTTCTGGGGCGATCGCTCGGGAACCTTCACCGATCCCGCGGGGTACCGCTGGACGATCGCGACGCACAAAGAGGACCTTTCTCCCGAGGAGATCGGGCAGCGGCAGGCGGAGTTCTTCAAGCAGTTCGCGCCGCAGAGCAGTCACAGCTAGGGAAAGCGTTCTCAGGCACGCGACCGAGGTTGGCGAAGAGGTGAGAAAGATCAGGATCTTCGAGCACATCTCGCTCGACGGCGTGATCGAGCACGAAGACGGTTACGAATATGGCGCGTGGACCACGCCGTATCGAAACCCGGCGGGGCTGCAGGCCGTTCTCGAGGCACAGGGCACGAGCTTCGATCTGCTGCTCGGCCGCCGCACATACGATCTCTGGTCCGGATACTGGCCGAAGGCCGGGAAGAGTCCGATGGCCGACAGTCTCAACGCCGCGACGAAATACGTTGCGACCCACAGGCCGGACAGCCTGAATTGGGGCCCGGTCGAGGACCTGGGCACCGACGTGATCGAGGGTGTTCGCCGCGTCAAGTCCACGGACGGGCCGGGCCTGATCGTGTGGGGAAGCTCGACGCTGACGCCGGTGCTGCTCGGGCAGGGGCTGGCCGACGAGGTCGTCTTGATCGTCTACCCGGTCCTGCTGGGCCGGGGCAAACGCATCCTCTCGGACGCCGTCGACGCGCGCGAGCTCGCGTTCGTCGGCACGAAGTCCACGCCGACAGGCGTGCTCCTCAACACGTACCGCTACGTTGGGCCGCTGCGGACCTGATCCCACGGATGTCACAACCACGAGAATCGGTTCCTCAGGAATGGAGCGGCGCGATCGAGAGGCACAATTCCGCCATGGCCGATTACCTGCGCGCCGCGTCGGGAGTGGAAGAAGACCGGTGGCGGGTTCCGGTCCAGCCCGGTAAATGGACGCCCGCGCAGATCACCGAACATCTTCTCCGCACCTATCGCACCGTGCTCGATCAGGCGCGGGGCGGACCGGGGATCCGGACTCGGGACGGACCCGTTCTCCGTCTCATCCTTCGCGTCGTCCTCCTGCCGTGGATCTTTCGAACCCGACGCCTCCCCTCCGGCGCGAAAGCGCCCTGGGAGATTCGGCCGGCCGAATCCGACACTCCGCGTGAAGACGCTCTCCGGCAGCTGCAGACGCTGTCGGACGACTTCGAGGCGGAGATCCTGGCGCGGCGCCACGAAAAGGATCTGAGACTCACGCACCACGTGTTCGGCGCGATCGAGCCCCTGAGAGGTATCGATTTCGTCGCGATCCACACGGAGCATCACGGCCGGCAGCTGTCCCGAAGCCAGGTGATGGGGAGCCCCGCTCACCCCCGCCCGTAGGGATCGTCGATGACGTACCGCCAGGTTCCGTCGGGCTGGCGGCGTACGAGCTCGAGGGCCTTGCCGGTTCGCTCGACCGGATGACCATCCGGCCCGGCCACCGTGAGACTCCAGTCGTTGTAGAGAAGCGCCAGTTCTCCCCCGACGGGCACGACCTTTCGCACGTTGCAGGTGAGGTGCGGCTTCGCTTCGAGCATGCGCGCGATCACCGGACGGATGGCGGCGGGTCCGATCGCGACGCCGTCTCGCTGTACGAAGCAGGCGCCGTCTTCGTATAGCGCCACCAGCGCTTCGGCGTCGCCGCCGTTGACGCGATCGGCGAACAGCCGATCGCAATCTTCCGGACTGGCGGGAGCGGGCATCACGCGCTTTTGATCGACTTCCACCGCTTCAGCTGTTCGGCAATCAACTTCACCCGGAGCCGGTCGCTCCCGTCCAGCGTCTTCACGTCGCGCGGATCGGCGCGCAGGTAGACACCGACGGTCCGCGTGTTCACTTTCGGTGCCCTGTCGGCGTGGGTCGTGAAGTATCCGCCCGCGCGATCCGGGGACTCCAGAAGGATTTCTCCCGTCCCGTCCAATCGTGGCGCGTTCGGGTCCAGAGGCCGCTCTCCGTTCCAATAGTAGAAGATGCCGGAAGGCTCCTTCCTCTCCTTGACCGCCTCGCTCCAGTATCTGGCGGACAGCTTGCCGTCTTCCTGCCAGGAGCGGCCGGCCAGCTCCAGGCAGCCGTCGCGGGTCCGCGAAATCTTGAGGAGGCTCACCGCGGACGGCTCCCGCTGACTGCGCTCCGTGAGGGAGAACTGCCACCACAGGCCCTCGATGCGGGCGATGCGCCCCTCGTCCTCGATCGCCTTGCGGAGCCTCTTTTGGACCTCTTCCATCTCCGCCGGAGTATTCATGTCGCCGTAGCGGATGGCCGTCAGCCCGAGCAGATCGGTCGGGAGCTTCGCGCCGTTGGCGTGGAGGATGAACGTCCGCCGCATTCCCAAAACGCCGCCGAAGAGCCCGGCTTCGAAGACGACGTTGTCGCGCGGAGACGCCTGTCCGGACTCCGGGGAGGGCGGAGTGGACGTGTTCGCCGTCGTCCAATCGTCCAGAGCGAAGATGAATGCTGCGAAGTCGACTTCGTGCGCGAGCTCGACGAGGCGCTCCAGCGTCGTGGTGCCGGGAGTGAAGGAGGTCGTCCAGGGATCGACGCGCGCGACAGGCTCGAGACCGCGCGTCACCGCCTCGAGCAGCTGCGCCTGCTTGCCCGACGATCCCAGGAAGATCCGAGGCTTCTCCATCCACTTCTCCCGACGCGAGGAGTCTAGCCCGCTCGGAACTGCCTCGGGGTCGCGCCCACGAATCGTCGAAACGCACGAGCGAAATGGCTGGGATTCTCGAACCCTGCCGCCAGGCCCGCCTCGAGGACCGAGCGCTTCGGGTTTCGAAGGCATTCCTTGGCGCGCTCGATCTTCCGCCTCAGAACATATTGATGGGGCGAGCAGCCCACGCTTTCTCGGAAGAGCTCCGAAAAGTAGTGGGGACTCATCCCGGCGACGCTTGCAAGCGTCGTGACGGCCAGGTCCCGCGTCAGGTTCTCGTCGATGTAATCGAGGACTCTCCTCAAGCGACATGCCGGCATTCCCCTCTTCGGGCTCAGAGGAGTGCTGCGTCTCGCGGCATAACTACCAACGAGGTACACGCCCAGGGCGGCAATGACCGATTGGCCGTACAACCGGCCGGCGGGGGAGCCGTCGACGAGCTCCGATCTCATAGCCCGCAGAATTGCAGCGAGGTACGGATCGACCAACGCACGGCGGGCAATGAGCTCGACGCTCCCGCGGTCCAGCAGAGGTACGTGCAGGAAGGCCTCCGGGCGCTCGTGGATCTGGATCTCCACGAATCCGGCCCAAGCTCATGCTAACGCCGGGCAGGCGCGATGCGCGGCAATTTCCCAACCGGGAAGCTGTCCGAAAAAATCGGATGATTTGCACAGTTTCGGTCGATTGGAACGTCCCCGCCGACGTCCCGCGAATAACTTCGCGAGAGAAAGGAGGCGCCGATGAGTTTCGTCACAACCGAAGATGGAACGCAGATCTATTACAAGGACTGGGGCGAGGGTCAGCCGATCGTCTTTCATCATGGCTGGCCACTGAGCGCAGACGACTGGGACACCCAGATGCTCTACTTCGTCGCGAAGGGGTATCGAGTCGTTGCTCTCGACCGGCGCGGACACGGCCGGTCGAGTCAGGTGAGCGGCGGCCATGACATGGACCATTACGCCGCGGACGCGGCTGCGGTTGTCGCGCATCTGGACCTGCGCGACGCCATCCACATCGGCCATTCGACCGGTGGCGGCGAGGCGACGCGCTATGTCGCGCGCCACGGCAAGGGCCGTGTCGCCAAGCTGGTGCTCATAGCGGCCGTGCCGCCGCTGATGCTGAAAACGTCCTCCAACCCGCGGGGCCTCCCGATGGAGGTATTCGACGGCCTTCGCCAGCAGCTCTCCGCCAACCGGGCACAGTTCTACCGGGAATTCGCAGGTGGTCCCTTCTACAGCTACAACCGTCCGGGCGCGAAGCCGCTGCAGACCGTCGTCGACAACTGGTGGCGTCAGGCGATGATGGGCGGCGCCAAGGCGCAGTGCGACGGCATCAAGGCGTTCTCGGAGACCGACTTTACCGAGGATCTGAAGTCTATCGACGTGCCGACCCTCGTCCTGCATGGAGATGACGACCAGATCGTCCCGATCGCGGATTCTGCGTTGCTATCCGCGAAACTGCTGAAGAAGGGCACTCTCAAGGTCCACAAGGGTTTCCCGCACGGCATGTGCACGACACACGCCGACGTGATCAACCCGGAGCTTCTGGCCTTCGTCGAGGAGAACCAGGCGCGGCCGTCGGCTCGTCCGCGGAGCGGCGCCCCGAGCCCGACACCTCCGTCGATCTGAAGACGCGGTGCGACGGAAGGCCATCGTCGTGAACCGGGCGCTCGGCCCGCTGAGAAAGGAGCATGAAGACAATGTCGGTCGCGAAAGTCGCTGAGATCACGTCGTCGTCCCCAAGGAGCTTCGAGGACGCCATTCACATCGGGATCGCGCGTGCCAGCAAGACCGTAGAGAACATCAAGGGTGTGTGGATCCAGGAGCAGAAGCTGAAGATCGAGAATGGAAAGATCACCCAGTATCGCGTGAACATGAAGGTGACTTTCGTCCTCAAGGACTGACCTCGGGCCGAGGGCGCCGGCGCCCTTACCAGAAAGGAGAAGAGCCATGAAGGAGTCGTCGTTCGAAGACGTCGAAGGTCTCAAGATCTTCACGCGCTCGTGGCAGCCGGCCGGGAAACCGCGCGGCGTCATGATCCTCATCCACGGATTCAACTCACACAGCGGGTACATGACCTGGGCCGCCGAGCAATTCGCGGCCAGGGGACTCGCGTGCTATGCCCTCGATCTGAGGGGACGCGGGAAGTCCGAAGGGGAGCGCTTCTATGTCGAGAAGTTCGCGGACTACCTGGAAGACGTGGACGGACTCGTGCGGCGGGCGAGGTCCGAAAACCCCGGACTGCCGGTTTTCGTCCTCGGGCACAGCGTCGGGGGAGTTATTGCGGCCTCGTACGTCTTCGAGCACCAGAACGAGATCGCCGGCTTGATCTCGGAGAGCTTCGCCTACGACGTGGGGTTGCCGGATGCGGCGGCGCTCCTTTTGAAAGGAATCAGTCACCTGGCACCGCACCTTCACGTCTACACGCTGAAGAACGAAATCTTCTCCCGCGATCCGGATGTCGTCGCGAGAATGAACAACGATCCGCTCATCGAAAAGGAATCCCAGCCCGCGGAGACCTCCGCAGAGGTGCTCAGGGCGGCAGACCGCCTGACGGACAACTTCCCTAAATTCAAGTTGCCCGTCCTGATCCTCCACGGCACCGCCGACAAGGCGACGAGGCCGGCGGGGAGCCAGCGCTTCTACGATCTGGCCGGTTCGAAGGACAAGACTCTGAAGCTCTACGACGGTGGCTTCCACGACTTGTTGAACGACGTGGACAAGGAAGTCGTCATGGCGGATATCCAGTCCTGGATCGACGCCCGGGTCACCAAGTCGGCGACGGCGACGGCGACGACGATGCCCCACTCGACGGCGAAGTCGCCGATCGCCTCGGCCTAGGTGGGTTGCCCGTCTGCAGGATCCGGCCGACCCGGATGCTCGAGACGCGACTCGTTCTGCTCGAAGAGGTGTTGAGCGCTCACGCCGGAGCGCTCAGCGCCGACTTCGAGGGATACCGAAATCACGCGTATCGGTGCCCTGGTCGAGCCGTTTCGGCGCCCAGACCTGATCGACGTCTCGCCCGGTCTTTTTTCGCGCGGCCGCCGCTACGATCCTCCTCGGAAATGAACGGTTGCGTCGGAGACGGCGGGGCGTCTCGAAGGCGGCGAATCAGGACTCGCCCATCTTGCTAAAGTTGCCCGCGTGACCCGGGACACCGACACTCCGAGTCCGGAGCGCGAACAGACGGACGATAGCCTCCGCGTCGAGCGGGGGAAGATCGATCGCGAGCGGCTCCAGAGGCAGGTGGCGACAGAAAAAAACGCGGACCAGGCCATCCACGAGGCACGCGAGCAGGCGGACGCCGTCCGCGACGCGGTTCGTGAAACGGCCGATCACGCGCCGGGCGCCGGAATGCAAGGCCCCCTCGCGTCAGACATTTCCGACCAACGGATCGTCGAGGACGAGGCGCTGCGGCGGGAGCGCGCTACCGAAGACGAGGCCATCCGCCTCGATCGCGAGCTGCGTGCCCGCGCGCTCGCGACCTTCCTGGCGGTCGAGCGAGAACGAACCGACGTCAACCTGCTGACCGAGCGCGCGCGTTCGGATGACGCCCTTGCAAACCGCGACGACTTCCTCGGAATGGTCAGTCATGACCTGCGAAACCTCCTTAACGCAATCGTGATTCGCGTCAGAGTGATGGCTCTCAAGAATTCCGAGGGAGAGCGCGGGGAACGGATCCGGAAGGACACCGACACGATCCAGAGCTACGCGGCGCGCATGTCGCGGCTTATTGGAGACCTGGTCGACGTCGTGAGCATTGACGCCGGAAAGCTCGCCGTTAATCCGGTCCGGCAGGATTGCGCAGGGGTGATCGACGAGACGATCGACACCTTTCGGCCTATCGCGGCCGGAAAGAACATCTCACTCTCCAGGACGGAAGGGCCTGGTCTCCCGGCGGACTTCGACTCGGAACGACTGCTCCAGGTGCTCGCGAACCTCGTCGGAAAC
>DASQJK010000010.1:0-7410 GCA_035631095.1 Thermoanaerobaculia bacterium | reverse complement strand
CAGGAACCACTCGAGGCATTCGGTGTAGCGAGCCGGGGTTCCCACTCCGCGATCCATGTTGCGGCATCCGATGAGAGTCGCTCCCGGGGCGACACCGATCTGGTTGCCCGCGCCGTCGTCGCCGACGGCGATCCCCGACGTCGACGTGCCATGCCCATCGTCGTCGCACGGAGAAGGCGAGCTCGACCCACAGGCATTCCCCGCTCCGGCGTCATGCACCGCGTCGTGCCATGCGTACGCGTCGGAGCCGGAGGCGGTACCGCGGTAATGCGGCCGGAGCGCCGGATGGGTCCCCGAAAAACCCGTGTCGGCCATCGCGATGACGATTCCATGGCCACGAAAGCCGCGGGACCAGACGTCCGGCGCGCCGATCTTCGAGAGGTTCGGCTCGACGGTCTGCGCTTCGCGCGTCGAAAAGGGCAGCGACGCGGGCTCGGCCTTCGGGGGAAGGTCGAGCTTTACGGCAGGATTCGGCGCGATCGCCGAGACGCCGTCCATGCCGGCGATCTCCTCCGCCACCGCCTGCGATGCCCGCACTTCGATCATGTTGACCAGATAGAAGGCCTGGAAGGGAATACCGGAGGCCTCGAGGCGCGCGCGCAGCCCGGCCTGCGAGAGCTCCGCACGGGCTCTCAGGGCCTCCGCGACGAACCGGATCCGTTCCGTGCGGTCGGAGATCGAAACCGCGCCGGCGAGATCCGCCTCGTCGCGGAACACCACGAGAAACGAGGCGGCTTCGCCCGGCTGCTTCCCCTCGAAGATGCGAGCGTCGAGGGGCGCGCGGGGCCGGAGGGCTCCGGGCAGGGCGGCGCCGGTCAGAAGTCCGGGGACGAGGCCCAGCGCGAGCGCCAGGATCCGGGAAATGGAGCGCACGGGACCACTCTAAAGGATGAGAAGCGCCGCGGCATTCCCGGACAGGGATTCGGGACGTCGGGCTCTAACCCCCGGCGCGCCTGCGCGCCTCCTCGAGACCCTGACGGGCCTCGGAAAAATCGGGGTTCGATCGGAGCGCGGCCTCGAAATGGGCGATGGCCTCCCTCGGACGGCCTCGCGCGAGCAGCAGGTCTCCGAGATTGACGTGGGCTTCCGGGTAATCCGGCCGGGCCTTCAGAGCGGCTTCGTACTTCGCCTCCGCTTCGGCCGCCTTCCCCTGCGCGTCGAGGGCCGAGCCCAGCACGTAGAGCGCTTCCGGCGACGACGAGCGGATCGCGAGCGCGCGTTCGGCGTGGGGAATGGCATCCGACGGCCGCCCTTCGCGGATCAGGCTGACCGCCGTCTGGACGTGAGCCGGCGCGAAGTCCGGGTGCCGCCGGGCGGCTTCCTCGAAGCGGGCGCGCGCCTCCGCATACTTGTTCTCCGAGAGCGCGAGCGCGCCGAGCGCATAGAGCGCGTCCGCCGATCCGGGCGCGATCCTGAGCGCGGCCTCGAAGTGCCGCGCGGCTTCCTCCGTGCGTCCGCGCCGCGCGAGCTCGTTGCCGAGATCGATTTCCATCGTCTCGTTCGGACCCGTCGCCTCGAGCGCATGGGTGTAGAGGACGAGCGAGTCCCGCCAGGTGGAGAGCTGCCGAACGGTCAGGAAAGAGAGAACTGCGAGGACCACTGCGGTCGCCGCCGCGAGAGCGCGGGCGGGAACGCGCCCCTTCGCCGCAGCCGCGATTCCCCAAACCGCCGCCGCGGCGAGTCCGAGGGCGGGAATGTACGTGTAGCGGTCGGCGAAGCCCTGCCAGCCGACCTGCACGATCCCGACGACGGGCAGCAGCGCCGCGAGATACCAGAGCCATCCGGCCAAGATGTAAGGGCTCGAGCGCCGCACGCGGAAGAGCACAGCGGTGACGCCGATCAGGACGAGAGCCGCGGCCCAGGTCACCCACCCGAGGCTCGCTGCCGGATGGGGGTAGAGCACGGCGAGCTTCGAGGGCCACAGGATCTTTCCGAGGTAACGGACGGGCGCCACGACGGCGTTCTCCAGGCGAAGCCCGAGCGGAAGATCGAGCGCGGCCGTGGCTCCCGCCGCGCTCTGCGCTCGGTAGGCCATGAAGGCGCAGAGAGCCGCGAGAACGGCAAACGGGATCTTCTCGACGACGAGCGAGCCCGGGCGTGCGTTCGACCTGCCGCCGAAGCGCTCCAGAGGCCAGTAGTCGAGGACGAGGAGAAGAAGCGGGAGTGTGACGAGAGTCGGCTTCGACATCAGGCTCAGGGAATAGAGGACGAGGCTCGAGGCGTAGAGCGTTCCCCGCCGCTCGCGGGTCCAGCGGGCCCAGGCCCCGATCGCGAGCAGACCGAAGAAGGCGGAGAGGACGTCCTTGCGCTCGGCGATCCACGCCACGGATTCGACCCGGAGGGGATGCAGCGCGAAGAGGGCCGCGACGGCGGCGCTGCGGCCCGTCGCTCCTGTCGCCCGCCGGAGGAGCAGAAAGACGAGGAGGACGTTGGCGCAGTGGAAGAGAAGGCTCGTGAAGTGGTGCCCCGCCGGCTTCATTCCGAACAGGCTCACGTCCGCCATGTGCGAGATCCAGGTCACCGGGTGCCAGTTCGCGGCCTCCGTCGCCGTGAATGCCCACGCGACGTTACGCGCGCCGATCCCGGAGCGCACGTGGGCGTTGCGCACGACGTACTCCTCGTCGTCGTAGCTGACGAACCCGTTGCGCAGCACCGGCGCGAACACGGCGAAGGTGGCGACGACGAGCAGCACGCCGGCGAGCGCCGGGCTCGGAAAGGCGCGCGGGAGGAGAGCGGGAGGCGGAGGGGCCGCCGGGCGGACGGGAACCTTCTTCCTGCGCCGGCTCGAGGTCACGAGCCGGAGTCTAACGTCAGGTCAGGCGCTCCGCGTCTCCGGCTCGAGCGGAACTCCGGGAAACACGGCGACGTCCTCGGACCCGTCGACGACGTACGCGGACTCCGCCGGAACGGAAAGCGGCGCGACGAATTCCGGCCCGTACACTTTCGCGACGTCGCAGACGAGAGACGCGGCCGCCGGAGCGGCGTACCACGGCCTGTGCGCGACGGAGTATTCGAGCGTCCGATGCGCGCTCTGCCGCGTGTAGCCCCACGCGTGGACGATCTGGAACTCTTCCCTGGTCCCGTGCTGGATCACGGCGAAGGGACCGGTCGTCTGAAACTCGATCCGGTTCTCGCGGCCCGTCTCCCCGAACCAGTACGCCCCTTCGACCGCGTGGCCGCGTTCGTCCAGGCGAAGCCGGTGCCCCGTCTCGAGCGTGACGTAGTTCTCTCCGTAGATCGAGCGCGCCGCGAGCGCGATCAGCGAGCGGGACACGATCTCCTTGACGAAGACGACGCCGCGCCTGACTTCCCCTCCGCGTCTCCGGCGCACGTAGAACCTCAGGTTGATCTCCTCGAACTCGCCATGAAAGGGCACGGGCACGGAGCCGAGCGCCTTCGCGTCGAGAAAGAGAAACGCGACGACGCTGGCATACGCCTTCCCGTTCCAGAGGTCGACCTCCGTTCCCGCGGGAACATGCCGGGCGAGGAGCGACGGCTCGATCTCGTAGTTCAGGATGATCAGGTGCCTCCAGGCGGCGGTCAGAAAAGGTGTGGCCACGGCGCCGAGCCGGTGCAGGAATCGTTCCTGAGCTGTCAGCTCTCAGCTGTCGGCTATCAGCTCTGGCAGGCGTACCATTCCGGCAACCGCGAGAGTGGCGGAACTGGCAGACGCGCGGGTCTTAGGAGCCCGTGGGGTAACCCTTGAGGGTTCGAGTCCCTCCTCTCGCACCAAACCTCCGCTCCGCTGCGGCGAACTTCAGGACCTTGGAGGCTCGACCAGCTCTAACACCGGCGGGACGGACGTACTGCGGGAGTTTCTCCCCCTTCGCGGAGTGCGCGATCAGTTTTTCGAGACGTTTCTGCCGCGTGTCCTCCCGCTTGGCGCTGACGATCCACCACGACGCCTGCTTGCGGTAAGAGGGCGGCTGGGCCTCGAAGAACTTTCGCGCCTTCGCGTTCTTTCGCAGAGCGCCGGCGTACGGCTCCGGGATCTCCGCGGTCCGCTGCTCGTACGCGTAGATGCCCGAACGATTCTCGCGCCGCGCTTCGAAAGCCTTCAGCCCCGCCGGCCGCATCCGCTCCTCCTCGATGAGGGCCTGCGCGCGGCGGATGTTGATGCTGCTCCAGACGCTCGTCGGCTTTCTGGGCGTGAAACGAATCCGGTAGCTCGACTCGTCGATGCTCTTGCGGAGGCCGTCGATCCAGCCGAAACAGAGCGCCTCGTCCACCGACTCCGGCCACGTGATGCTCGGCCGGCCGGTTGCCTTCCTGCGGAAGCCGACCCAGAGCTCCGATGCCTTGTCGTGGTTCCGGCTAAGCCAGGCGCCGAACTGCCCGGGCGTCGGGAAAAATTTCGTCGTCGGTCTCTGCCTCATCTCCGCCTGCCGATTCTGGCTCATCCTGCGCGCCGCCTGGGATACAACGCTCCCCCATGAGCCCTGCAAAACCCGGCCGGCGCAAGCCGCGGGTGAAGCTGATCAAGCGCTTCTTCTCCGCGCTGGGACCCGGCCTGACGACGGGCGCCGCGGACGACGACCCGTCCGGCGTCACGACGTATTCCGTCACGGGCGCGCGCTTCGGCACTTCGCTCCTGTGGACCGCGCTCCTCACCTGGCCGCTCATGGGCGCTGTCCAGATGATGTGCGCGCGCATCGGGATGGTCACGGGCCAGGGCCTCGCGGGTGCGATGCGGAAGAAGTTTCCCAAGTGGCTTCTCGTCATCTTCTCGATTGCGCTCCTCCTCGCGAACACGATCAACATTGCTGCCGACCTCTCCGGGATGGCCGATGCCGCCGAGATGCTCACGGGGCTGAACTCGCATTATTTCGTCGTGCTGTTCGGCGCGGGGATCGCGTGGGCGACGATCCGGCTCCGGTACCACCAGATCGCGCGAGTCCTCAAGTGGCTCGCTCTCGTGCTCTTTGCCTACGTCATCACGGCGTTATCGATCGGTCCCGACTGGGGATCCGTCGTTCGCGACACGTTCGTCCCTTCGGTTCCGAAGAGCAGCGACGAGTGGGGCGCGCTCGTCGCCATCCTCGGCACGACCATCAGCCCGTACCTCTTCTTCTGGCAGGCGGCCCAGGAGGTGGAAGAGGAAAAAGCGATCGGCCGCCGGATGCTCGTCCAACGGGTCGGGGCCACCGGACGCGAGATCGCCGACCGGCGGCTCGACGTGGGCGTCGGGACTTTTTTCTCGAACCTGGTGATGTTCTTCATCATCCTGACGACCGCGCTCACGCTCCACAAGCACGGAATCACTCACATCGAGACGTCGCGACAGGCGGCGGAGGCGCTCGCGCCTTTTGCCGGACGCTTCGCCACGATCCTCTACACCGTCGGGATCATCGGCGTCGGGCTCCTCGCGATCCCGACGCTCTCCGGGTCCGCGGCCTACGCGTTCGCCGAGACGTTCCACTGGTCCTTTGGTCTCGACCAGAAACTGAAGAGCGCCAGGGCGTTCTACGGCGTCGTCATCTTCTCGACCATCGCGGGTATCGCGCTCGACTTCGGCGACGTGAACCCCATTCGCGCCCTCTACTGGTCCGCGGTCTTGAACGGCCTGCTCGCCCCCTTCCTGCTCGTCGCAATCCTCCTGATCGCGTCCGACAGAAAAATCATGGAGGGACAGCCGAGCTCGGGGCTCTCGCGGGCCGTCGTCGTCGTGACGACGCTTCTCATGTTCCTCGCGGCAATCGGGATGTTCGTGTTCTAGACGAGAGCCGCGAGGCCGCTCAGGGCGTCAGCGAGATTCCCAGAAGGAGCCCGATGCGCGGCGCCGAGGACCAGCCGGCGAGCACGGCGAAATCGAAGCTGTGGCCCTTCGCGATTTCCAGGTTCCCCCCGACCGTGAGCTGGAGCTGCCTGTCGAGAGAGCTGGATGTGTGGATTTCCGCGCCGTTCAGGTCGATCCCGAGCTTCAGCGTGGGCGAGACCTCCTTCGCGGCGGAGATGCCGGCGGAATAAATCCGTCCGGGAGTGCGGATGCCGACTGCACCCGTCAACGTATTGCCGGAAAACTGGAGCCCGGCGTTGACGTGGAGCACGAACGTCTCCGTCACCGATTTCTGCAGGATCGTGTTGACGGAATAGTCGGTGAAGCCCGACCCGAGCTGTTTCGAGACGTTGCCCGTGGGAAGCTCGGCGAAGCCGCTCACGGTGAAACCCGGATGCGGCTCTCCCGGCGTTTCGGATACGAGCTTCCACTTCAAGCCGAAGTCGACGTCGCCGAGGCCGAACGCGCTCCCTACTTGCGACCCGCGATCGCGCGCGATGTAGATCAGGGGAAAGTCGACGTTCGCCTCGAGGTTGTTCAGGAGTCCGAACTGGATCACGAAGTTGTTCGTGTCCTGACGAAGATCGGGATTCGCGTTGCGGGACAGGGCCACGTACGAGTTGGCGTACTCGAAGTGGAACTCGTGCGCCGGAGTGACCTCCGTGTCGTCGGTGAGAAACGGCTGCTGCGCGGCGGCGGGCCGAGCCGCGGCGATGGCGAAAAAAGCGAAGACGAAGCCGCGGAGCAGGGCGGCGGCCGCGGCGCGGGTCAGCGCGCGGCGGCCGACCGGGCCGCTCCTCCTTCCGGCTTCGTCCAGCGGTCTGCCCACTCGAACATCTCGGCGAGCACGTGCAGGACCGATTCCCTCGCTCGATAGGCGTGCGCCTCGTCGGGCAGGAGCACGAGCCGAGCGGTACCCCCGTTCCCCTTGATCGCCTGGTAGAAGCGCTCCGACTGGATCGGAAAGGTCCCCGTGTTGTCGTCCGCTTCCCCGTGAATCAAGAGGATCGGTTTCTTGATCTTGTGAGCATTGGTGAAGGGAGAGATCTTCGTGTACAGCTCCGTCGCCTCCCAGTAGGAGCGGCGCTCCGTCTGGAATCCGAACGGAGTCAGCGAGCGGTTGTACGCCCCGCTGCGCGCAATGCCGGCCGCAAAGACGTCGGTGTGCGCGAGGAGGTTCGCGGTCATGAAGGCGCCGTAGCTGTGGCCTCCGACGACTATGCGGTTCCGGTCGGCGACGCCCATCGCATCGAGCTTGTCCACGGCGGCGCGCGCGGCGTCGGCGATCTGTTCGAGGTAGGTGTTGTTGACCGTCTCCGGGTCGCCCACGACGGGCATGGTCGCGTCGTTCAGAACGGCGTAACCGTGCAGCGCGAAGAAAATCGGTGAAGGCGCGGCGGGTCGCGTGAAGGTTCGGCTCGATCCGCGCACCTGCCCCGCCGTCCCGGAGTCGGAGAACTCGAGCGGGTACGCCCACACGATCGCCGGCAGCCGCGTCCCCGGTTTCCAGTCGGGCGGCAGGTAGAGCGTCCCCGAGAGGGGAACCCCGTCCTTTCTCGTGTAGCGGACGATCTCCTTCTTCACGCGCGACAGCGCGGGCGACGGATCGCGAAAGTCGGTCAGGCGCCGCCGTT
>DASQJK010000009.1:0-8843 GCA_035631095.1 Thermoanaerobaculia bacterium | reverse complement strand
GCGCCACCGGCGCGGCCGCCCGATGTTCTTCCTGGACCTGGCGATGCCTCCCGACGTGGATCCCGCGGTGCGGGAGGTCTACAACACGTTCGTCTACGGTGTGAACGACCTCGAGAGCGTGGGCGAGGAGAACCGCAAGCGGCGCGCGCGTGAGGTCCCTCTCGCCGAGGCGATCCTGGAGGAAGAGCTCGCGAAGTTTCTGGTCTGGATGGACAACCTGGCCGTCATCCCGACGGTCACGCTCCTCCGGCACAAGCTGGAGCAGATCCGCGACGAGGAGCTCGCCCGGCTTTCCCCCGAAGACCGTGAGCGCCTGCGTCCCTTCGCCGACTCCCTCGCCGCGCGGCTGCTCCACGAGCCGATGCGGCGGCTGAAAACGGAGCCGGATCCGGGACGCCGCCTGGACCGCGTCGAAGCCGTCCGCCATCTCTTCGACCTGAGCGACGAGCGAAACTCCGGATGAAGATCCGTCTCGCCGCCCGGGGCAGCGCGCTCTCTCTCGTACAGGTCCACGCCGTCGCGCGGATGCTGGCGCCGTATGCCGAGACGGAGGTCACGACCTACAAGACGACGGGCGATCGTCTCTCCCAGCTCGACGCCGAGATCGTCGGCAAGGGGGTCTTCACGAAGGAGATCGACGAGGCTCTCCTCGACGGCCGCGCGGACCTCGGCGTCCACAGCCTCAAGGATCTTCCGTCCGAGCTGCCCGAGGGCCTCGCGCTCTCGGCCGTGCCGCTCCGCGAAGACCCGAGCGACGTCCTGATCTCCCGGCCCCGGATACCGTTCGCGAGCCTTCCTCGCGGCGCCCGGGTCGGCACCGGAAGTCCGCGCCGGCGGGCGCAGCTCCTCGCGGCCCGGCCCGACCTTACGGTGACCGAAGCGCGCGGCAACGTGGACACGAGAATCCGGCGGCTCGAGGAAGGAAGATGGGACGCGATCGTTCTCGCGCGCGCGGGGCTCGCCCGGCTCGGCCGCCTCGACGAGGTCTGCGACGTCTTCACCGTCGCGGTGATGATCCCGGCGATCGGGCAGGGCGCGCTCGCGCTCGTCGCGCGCAAGGACGATCCGGAGACCCGCGAGGTTCTGGCGCGTCTCGACCATGCTCCGTCGCACCGGGAGGTCCGCGCCGAACGCGCCCTTCTGCGGCGTCTCGAGGGCGGCTGCCGCGCGCCGATGGCCGCGCGCGCGACCGCTTCGAACGGTTCGCTGACTCTGGCCGCGGCGGTCTTCTCGGCGGATGGAGCGGCGTATCTGCGTGAGGACTCTCGATCCGACGGCGCCGATCCGGAAGCGCTCGGCGACGCTCTCGCGGGCAAGCTCCTCGATCGCGGCGCGGCGCGGCTCCTCGAGGAGGCACGGCGATGACGCCGCAGGTCCTGGTCGTCCGGTCCGGCGCGGCCGGTGCTTTTCCGCGCCCGGCTGCCGGATCCGGTTTCGAGCTCACGGACAAGGTCACGCACGAGATCGTCCCGGTTTCTCCCGACCTTTCGGAGGTGAGAGGCGCAGCCGATCTCGCGGTGTTCACCAGCCGCGTCGGCGTCCGCCGTTTTTTCGAGGAGCGGCCGCTCCAGGACGCCGTGCTGGCGGCTCTCGCGTCGAAGAAGGGAAGGATGGCGGCCGTTGGAGAGGGAACCGCCGACGCGCTGCGCGACCGCGGGATCGTGCCCGATTTCGTCGGCGGCGGATCCGGCGAGACCCTCCTCCGATCGCTTCCCGACTCGCTCGCCGGCTGGAGAATTCTCCTCCCGCGCGGAGAAGACGGAACCGCCGAAGTGCCCGAGGAGCTGCACCGCCGCGGCGCGGCCGTCGTTCCGCTCCTCCTGTATCGAAAGATGCCGCTGCCTCCCGACGGCGCGCTCGACCTGCGCGTCGCCCGCGGCGAGTTCTCCGCTTTCGGCGCCACTTCCCCCTCTGCCGCCGCCTGGCTGTTCGGCTCGTCGAGCGCGGTGTCCCGGGCGCGACTTCGCGAGACGCCCGCGGTGGTGCTCGGACGCTTCACCCGCCGGTACCTCGAATCGCACGACGTCGAGCGGATTCACGTCACGCGGGAGGCGAGCTTCGGCGCGCTTCTCGAGCGTCTGGGCGAGCTCGCTCTTGCGGACAGTCCGAACGCCGGATTAGATTCGACCGCGTGACCTCCTTTCCTACGTCGCGTCCCCGGCGGCTCCGGCGCAGCCCTGCGCTGCGCCGCCTCGTCCGCGAGACGCGGCTCTCTCCCGACCAGCTCGTCGCCCCGCTCTTCGTGCGGAAGGGGAGCGGCGTGCGCGAGGAGATCTCTTCGCTGCCGGGCGTCTTCCGGCTCTCTCCGGACGAAGCCGTCGCGGCAGGCCAGGAGCTCGTTGCGGCGCGCGTGCCGGCCGTAATCCTCTTCGGGATTCCGGACCGCAAGGACGACACCGGCAGCGAGGGCTGGGACGACGAGGCGGCCGTGCAGTCGACGGTGCGCCGTCTGAAGAAGCAGGTGCCCGAGCTCCTCGTCATGACGGACGTCTGCCTCGACGAATACACCTCGCATGGCCACTGCGGAGTAATCCGGGACGGCGAGGTCGACAACGACGCGACCCTCCCCCTGCTCGCGAAATGCGCGCTCTCGCAGGCGAAGGCGGGCGCGGACGTGGTCGCTCCGTCGGACATGATGGACGGACGC
Source organism: Thermoanaerobaculia bacterium (assembly GCA_035631095.1). Classification (GTDB taxonomy): domain Bacteria; phylum Acidobacteriota; class Thermoanaerobaculia; order UBA5066; family Gp7-AA6; genus JALYUA01. The sequence goes on along the minus strand of DASQJK010000009.1, from coordinate 6,196 downwards.
GTCGCGGCGATCCGCCGCGCGCTCGACGAGAGCGGCATGACGGACATCGCCATCCTGGCGTACTCCGCGAAATCGGCGTCGGCGTTCTACGGCCCGTTCCGCGAGGCGGCGGATTCCGCCCCGAAATTCGGCGACCGCCGCGGGTACCAGATGGACCCGTCCAACTCGCGGGAAGCGATGCGCGAGATCGCGCTCGATCTCGAAGAGGGGGCGGACGCCGTCATGGTCAAGCCCGCGCTCGCCTACCTCGACCTGATCCACGAGGCCCGGCAGCGGTTCGACGCTCCCATCGCCGCGTACAACGTGTCGGGCGAGTACGCGATGGTCAAGGCGGCGGCCGCAAACGGATGGATCGAAGAAAGGCGGATTGCGCTCGAGATCCTGACCGGGATCGTGCGGGCGGGCGCCGACTTCATCCTGACGTATCACGCGCTCGACGCCGCCCGCTGGATCGCGGACGGCGGCCTTCCCGCGTGAGCGCCCCGGCCGCGCCCCCGAAGAAGACCGGCGGCGGGAAGAAGAAGCGCCGGGCCCCCGCCGCGCGGTCGGGGAGGAAATCTCCCGCCGGCTCCCGGTCGTCCGCCCTCTTCCGGCGGGCCCGGCAGCTCATGCCCGGCGGCGTGAGCTCTCCCGTCCGCTCGTTCGCCTCGGTCGGGGGAGAGCCCTTCTTCGTCGTCTCCGGCCGGGGCGCCCGCGTGCGGGACGCCGACGGCCGCTCGTACATCGACTACGTCCAGTCTTACGGGCCGCACCTCTTCGGCCACGCCGCCCCTTTCGTGCGGCGAGCCATCTCCAGGGCGGCGCGAAACGGAACGTCGTTCGGAGCGCCGACCGAGCTCGAGGTCCGCCTCGCCGAGCGCGTCACCGCGATGGTCCCGTCGATCGAGATGGTGCGGTTCGTCAGCTCGGGCACCGAGGCCGCGATGAGCGCTGTGCGTCTCGCGCGCGGCGCGACCGGGCGTCGGCTCATCGTCAAAGTGGAGGGCGGATACCACGGGCACGCGGACGGCTTTCTCGTCTCGGCCGGTTCCGGGGTGGCGACACTCGGCATCGCCGGAAGCCCGGGTGTCCCGGCGGAGATCGCCGCGCTCACGATCGTGGTCCCCTACAACGACCTGGACGCGGTCGACCAGGCCTTCCGCCGGTCGGGGACCGACATCGCCGCAGTCGTGATCGAGCCGCTCGCCGCCAACATGGGGCTCGTACGGCCGAAGGAGGGTTACCTCGCCGGCCTCCGGGAAATGACCCGCCGCCATGGCGCGCTGCTCGTCTTCGACGAAGTGATCAGCGGTTTCCGCGTCGCGGCAGGCGGGGCGCAGGAGATGTACGGCGTCACGCCGGACCTGACCGCGCTCGGAAAGATCCTCGGAGGAGGGCTCCCCGTCGGCGCGTACGGCGGGCCCAGGGACCTCATGGAGAAGATGGCGCCCGCGGGCCCGGTCTATCAGGCGGGGACGCTTTCCGGGAATCCGCTCGCGATGTCCGCGGGGATCGCCATGCTCGCCGAGATAGCAAAGCGGCCGCCTTACGCGGAGCTCGAGCGCAAAGGCGCCCTGCTCGAGGACCGGGTCCGGGCAGCCATCGAGGCGAGCGGCTGGGGCGACCGCGTCACGTACGTCCGGCACGGCTCCCTCTCGACCCTCTTCTTCGCGGCCGGCACGCTGGACGACTTCGCCTCCGTCAAGCGCTCCGACACGGCAGCCTACGGGAAGTTCTTCCACGCGATGCTTCGCAGGGGCGTCTTCCTTCCGCCCGCCCAGTTCGAGGCATGGTTCGTCTCGACCGCTCATGAAGAGAACGACTTGAAGCGCACGGCGCGCGCCGTCGAAGCGAGCCTGCGGGAGATCGACGGAGGGGAAGCGGTCGGTAGCGGGTAGTCGGTGGTCCGTAGTCTCGAATGGCTGGAATCCCCTTCCTCTGGTAGCTTGTTTCCAATTCGAGTCTCTGGAAAGGAGCTCACCCGATGAGCGACAGCCGAGCCGCACAGCCTTCCGCCGCCTCGCAGAAGCAGTGGCTCGGGCATCCCCGCGGGCTTTCGACGCTCTTCTTCACGGAGATGTGGGAGCGGTTCAGCTACTACGGGATGCGGGGGATCCTCATCCTCTTCCTCGTGGCCTCGGCGCAGACGGGCGGGTTCGGCCTCACGGACAAGACGGCGGCGGCCATCTACGGCCTCTATACGGGTTTCGTCTACCTCATGGCGCTTCCGGGAGGATGGGTCGCCGACCGGATACTCGGGCAGCGCAACGCGGTGTTCGTCGGCGGCTGCATCATCGCCGCCGGACACTTCTCGATGGCCGTTCCGACCGTGGCGACGTTCTACGTCGGCCTCGTCCTCATCGTCATCGGCACGGGGCTTCTCAAGCCGAACGTGAGCTCGATGGTCGGCGACCTCTACCCGCCGGGGAGTCCGCGGCGCGACGCCGGCTTTTCCGTCTTCTACTCCGGGATCAACGTGGGCGCGCTGGCGGGACCGCTCGTCTGCGGCTTCCTTGGCGAGCGGGTGAACTGGCACCTCGGGTTCTCCGCTGCGGGCATCGGAATGGTCTTCGGACTGATCCAGTACCGCTTCGGCGGGAAGTACCTCGGCAACGCGGGGCTCCGGGCGTCGCGCGAAAGAGCTGCGGGCTCGAACAGCTCCGCCGTCCGCAACCTCGTGATCGGATGCGCCGCCGTCGTGGGAGTCGTGGTCATCGCGCTCGCGTTGAACGCCGCCGGTGTCGTCAAGCTCGATCTCTACGGCGTCGCCAAGGGCACCGGGTACTTCATGCTCGGACTCGCGATCGTCTACTTCTCCGCGCTGCTGCTCTTCGCAAAGCTCTCCGGAGCCGAGAAGAAGCGGATCGCGGTGATCTTCGTCTTCTTCATGGCGGCGGTCCTCTTCTGGGCCGGATTCGAGCAGGCCGGTTCGTCGATGAACCTGTTCACCGACAGGCTGATGAACCGGGAGCTCTTCGGCAAGACGATCCCGACTTCGTGGTTCCAGTCGGTCAACTCGATCTTCCTGATCGCGCTCGCGCCGGTCTTCGGCGCGATGTGGATCAAGCTCGGCCGGAAGCAGCCGTCCACCGCCGCCAAGATGGGCTACGGGCTGCTCTTCCTCGCCGGAGGGTTCCTCCTGCTCGCCTGGGCCGCGTCCATCGCGGTGAACGGCGTCAAGGTCGGGATGATGTGGATGATCATGACGTACCTGCTCCACACCGCGGGTGAGCTCTGCCTCTCGCCCGTCGGCTTGTCGAGCGTCACGAAGCTCGCGCCGCGCAAGCTCGGTGGCCAGCTGATGGGCACCTGGTTCATGGGCACCGCCCTCGGGAACTTGATCGCGGGGCTCGCCGCCGGCGGCTTCGAAGGGATGAGCGTGTCGCAGCTCTTCGCGGCCGTGGCGAAGGTGACGGGAGTCGCCGGGCTCGTCCTCCTCGTGTTCGCAAAACCGATCCGCCGCCTCGTCGGCGGCGCCGAGGACAATGCAGAGGATGTCCCCGCGATCGCCGGCGCCCCCGCCACGCGCGAGGGCGCGGTCCAGGCCTAATAACTCTTCAGAACTTCGCGCTTCAGAACTTCGTTACCAGCGCCGCCCGCGGCGTCCCGCGCGCAGCGCGGAAAGACGTCGCGCCCTATTCGGACGCGCGCGCCCCACGCGCGGCCGAATAGGCTTCAAAGAACCGTGAATCAGCTGTACGGGAGTCACATCTAGAACTTCGCGACCAGTGCCGCTGACGTAATCGTGTCCGTTTTCTTCTTGCCGGGCACGGGCTCGTTCAGCGTGAGCCAGGCGTAAGAAAGTTTGATCGAGAAGACGGTGGTGACGCTCGCGCCGAGCGACACCTTGTCGGCGAACCGCCAGTCCTTCGAGTCCTTCAAGTCTTCCGTGAACGAGGCTTCTTCCGTGAACTCGCCCGTCTTGGAGAACTTCCATTTGTACTCGAGCCCGGCGCGCGCCGTCGCGAAGCTGCGCGTCTGGGTGGGCTGCGGCGCGGGCGGCACGCGAGGGAGGAGTCTTTCTTCCGTCAGGTACCCCATTCCCGCCTCGACCTTCAGAGAGTGAGGATCGCCCGAAAGGAACTGATACGCGACCCCCGCGTCGCCGGCCCACTGGTGGTCGATGCCGGCAAAGGTGTTTTCGCGATACGCACCCTGCACGTAGATCTCGAGCCGCGGCGTGAGCTTGCGCGCCGCCCGCAGGATGCCGTCGAAGGAGCGGGCGGTCTCGACGCCCTCGGATTCGGCGCGGATGAAAGCCAGCGAAAGCTTGAAGTTCCACACGCCCGGCACGTACGCGACCTCGCCCGCGGCGCCGAGCGTCTTCGCGTCCGAATTCCCCGATGTCGCGACGTAGGAGGCCTCGGCCTTCCCCGACCAGACCGGCGGCGGCTTCGGCGGCTCGTCGGCGGACGCGGCGCCCTGGAGCAGGCCGAGAGCGAACAGGACGATCCCGACTCGGGTCACAGGGCGCATAGGTGCCCTCCTTCGGGGCCGACTGTTAGCACGAACCGCGCCCGGTTCGAGTGACGCGTCGGCGGCCGCGAGTCAGTCGCGCCGGAATTGCGACCACGCCGCATGGAGCAGGAATCCTGCGGCGGACGCCATCGGCTCTCCGTGGAGGGCGGACCCGATTCGGAGCGCCGATTCCGCCGCGAAGTACGCCGCGATTGGAACGGGCGGCAGGTGCTCGAAAATCGGGCCCGCTCCCGCGATCCCCGCGACGAAAGAGACGAGGCCGAGGATGCCCCATACGAAGAAGGGGATCGCGGAGACGATCGTCATGGCGGCCGCCGGCGCGCCGAACTCCGACTCCATCGCCTTCTGGACTCTGCCCGGCGCATGGCCGAGGATCGGGGAAAACAGGATCGCCAGCCGCCGGTGCCGCACTGCGTCCCGCCGGAATGCGCGCACGCCCGCGCGTGCAGCCTCGCTCCGCGCGTCGTACGCCTCGATCGTCCGGATCGCGTTGCGCGCGTCCCACGGAGCGAGGCGGTATCGCGTGCCGCCGCCCGGCAGCGGCTGCGCTTCCACGACTTCCCAGAGATCCTCCTGCCAGCGGACGGCGGTTCCCGGGTGCGCCGCGCGGGTCTGGGCGCCGGCGAGGCGCGGGAGCCACTCCTTGGAAGCCGCGCAGGTCAGCGCGACCGAGCCATCGGGGAGCCGGTTCGCGGCGTCTCCGCCGAATGGTTGCGGTGCCTGGGAACCCTGTTTTTCGACGTTCGTGGGGACAAGTTAGCAGACCGAGGGGACGATTGGCTCGCGTTCTGCTTCGATCCACGGCATGGTGCGCGCTTCGCTCGAAACCGCCGCTCCTCTGGTGCCTCCGCATCCGACTCTTCCGAAGTTGCGCGCGGAGGCGGCGCGGTGCCGCGCGTGCGACCTGTGGCGGCGCGGCACGCAGACGGTCTTCGGGGAAGGCCGCCGCACGGCGCGGATTCTTCTCGTCGGGGAACAACCGGGGGATCGGGAGGACCTGGAGGGCCGTCCGTTCGTCGGTCCCGCGGGCCTCCTGCTCGATCGCGCGCTGGAGGACGCGGGCATCGCGCGGAACGACGCTTACGTGACCAATGCGGTCAAGCACTTCAAGTGGGAGCCGCGCGGGAAAAAGCGCATCCACCAGAAGCCCAACGCCGTCGAGATCGCGGCCTGCCGGCCGTGGCTCGAGGCCGAGCTCGCCGTCGTGAAACCGGAGATTCTCGTCTGCCTCGGAGCGACGGCGGCGCAGGCGCTTCTCGGCAAGGCGTTCCGGGTGACGAAGAGCCGCGGGGTGTTCGTCGCCTCGCCGCTCGCGCCCCGAGTGCTCGCGACCGTCCACCCCTCGTCGATCCTGCGCGCTCCCGACGAGCAAGCTCGCCACCAGGAGTACGCCGCATTCGTGCGCGACCTGAAAGTGGCCGCCCGGCAGCTCCGCGCCTGAGCCTCAGCGGGGTGGGGCCAAATGCCCCGGGTGTTTCGACGCCCGAATTCAGCTAACATTTCTACTTTCCGGGGAGGTCGCCGCTGGATCGAGCCCTTCAGCTCCAGACGAGCCTCGCGCAGGAGCGCTGGCGAAAGGCGGTCGACAACCTGTGGCGCGAGATTCTTTATTACCGACGCGCCCGGTTGGCCGACCGAGAGCGCGAGCGCGCCGTCAAACGCCTCAAGAACCTGCGGCGCATCGTCCGCAGGGCGCTGTCGGAGTACCACCGGCTCGAGCTCCAGCGTCAGGCGCGCG
>DASQJK010000008.1:0-4511 GCA_035631095.1 Thermoanaerobaculia bacterium | reverse complement strand
CTTCCCGCGCCCGCGCGCCGGAAACGGACACGCGGGGTCAGTCCAGAAATCCTGATTCCCGCCGGATCGCTTCGGGCTACTTCGCGTCCGCGGGCAGCTCCCGGCCCGGCGTTCTCGACGGTCCCATTCGCGAGCTTCCTCACGATCGGGGTGCGGTAGTACACGATCAGGAAGCTGCGGACCTCCCCTCTCGATCGAGCGGAGATCCTATGTCTACTTCTCCTTCCAGTCCTTGACGGTCGTCCTCGTTCCTCCCGGTACCGGCTTGATGGTCACGGTGTTGTCCGACGTGTAGAAGATGTGCCCCTGCTGGTCGTCCGACGTGTAGAAGATCGGGTTGGTCAGGAACGTCGAGTTGGTCTGAGTCTCTCCGCGATCCGTCCCGCTGTAGGCGTCGCCGCTCGAGTACAGCACGCTGTAGAAACGCGCGGCGCCCCCCGCTCCGCCGCATCGCAGCGGATTGCCGCACGCGGCTGTGGGTGCACCGGCGGGATTCGGGTTGAACGTCGAAAAGAAGATGACGCCCTTGATGGCCAGGGAGTCGGTGATCACGCGCTCGCCGGGCGCGAGTTTCAGGAACCAGCCGCGCGGCGCGGGCACGGTGGACTTCGGGGCTGTCGAGGACGGGATCGCGACGAGATCCGCTTCCGTCCGCGTGCTGGAGTTCGAGTCGTCCAGGACGTAATAGAACCTCTGGCTGTAGCCGAGGCTCGACGTGTCCACCGTCGCCAGGATGTCGTCCCGATCGCCGGTGCCGAAGGCGATGCCGATGATGGCCTTGTTCCCCGAGGTATACCCGAGCGAGATCGCCGTCGGACGGAAGTAGATCGGATAGAACGGCGTCACGGCGGGCGAAGCGGGCTGCGGCGCCTGGAAGAGGAGGAACGGCTTTCCCGATCCCGCGGCGAGGTCGAGCTGGTTGGCGAAGGATCCTCCCGGCGCAGCAGCCGAGAGCCGCAGGTCCGTCAGGTCGATCCTCCAGAGCTGTCCGCGCTGATCGCCCACGTACACGAAATCGAGGTACCCGTCGCCGTTCAGGTCGAGCGCCGCAGGCTCCGAGGGAATCGCGCCGAAGTACACCGGTGCGCACCCCGCCGCTCCCCCGTTGACTCCGCAGCTCGAGTTGGCCCGATAGAGCGTGCGCCCCGTCTCGATGTCCACCATGTAGAGCCAGTTGCCCCGGCGGTTCAGCCGCTCCCGATCGAAGCCGCCGCCGAAGATCGCCACATAGTGGTCTTCGAACCCCGGGGCAGGAGTGCTCGTGCTCGCGCAATTAGAGACGCAGATCTTGACGCGCCCCATGGCGGGTTTGGACCAGGTCTCCCCCATGTCGGGATAGCCGGCGCCCGGAGAGCCGGGCGAGTCGGCGTCGCCGGGATCGCTGATCTCCCATAGAACCGTCGGCCATGCGCGCGCCGGCTGCGCACTGCGTACGGTGGGATCCGCGGCGTCGTGGCCGCACGTCGGATCTCCGGACGCGTTGAGGCACTTCGGCGCCGCGAACCCGAGCGGCGCGGACGGCACGACGGCTCCCGTCGCATCGGTGGACAGCTCGTCCGGCTGCGTCACGTCGATGGCGTAGTAGCTGGCGGCCGAATGCCGCGGCGGCGCTCCGCTCGTTCCTTCGAACGCGGAGCCCTCGCGCATTCCGCCGACGAGGACCGTACGCCAGGAGCGCCGCCCCGGGTCCGGAGTGCCGGTGTGGTTCGCGTCCGTGAAGACGTCGGCGCCCGCGGGCCCGCCGTCGACCGTCCACTCGTCCGTTTTCGTCTGGGGCCCCGCCGCGTCCTTCAGACGCTTGAAGTTCTGGAAGACCGACCGGGGCGCGTAGGCGAAGAGCTCCGCGCCCGTGCCCAGGTCGTAGCAGGGCGGCGTCGTCCCGTCCGACAGCGTGCGGCATACGGACGGGTCGCGTCCGAAGACGCCGGCGTCGAACGCGTGCAGCAGCCCGTCGTTGGCGCCGAGGAAGAGTACACGCCGGCGCTGGCGGTAGGTTCGGAAGAACTTCTGGTACGAATGGAGGTCGGACACGTAATACGGATAGTCGCCGGGCTGGCCGACCACCACGGGCGTCGAATGGAAGACGTCTCCCAGCTTCAGTCCCTGATACCGCTGGTTCGCCTCGGTCGTGGTCATCACGGCGTCCCGATCGCCCCACAGGAATCGGAGCGTGTTGCCGGCATCCGTGTCGTTCAAAGCGGGAGAAAGCACGCCGGGAGGCGCCGTCTGCGGCCCGAGGAGCGCCTTCGCAGCGCCCCACCAGGACGCCGTCGGCGAATACGTCAGGTCGAGCCGCGTCTCCGGCACCCCGCCCGCGGACGAAAGCGGCAGCGTGGTGAGGGTCGACGGCATCGACTTCGGGAGTGAGAACACGATCTTCCGTCCCGTATAGAAGTGCGTCGCGATGGTGGTCACGGTGTCGTTCGAGCTGTCCGTGTAGCTCCCGGTAAACAGCGCCCCGCCGGGAACGAGCACGGCGGCGGGATTCGTCGCTCCGGTTCCGGGCGTCTGCGCGAGATTCTGCCCGGCATTCCAGATGAGCGAACCGGGAGAGTTCGACGGCGCGGGCAACGTCAGGCCGCGGTTCGGGTCGTTCGGATCCGAGATCGTCTTCGATCCGAGCTGCAGCGAACCCTGAGAGTCGAGCCGGTAGCCATTCACGCGGCCGTTCCAGATCGACCGGTTTTTCGCGGCGTTGAACGTCGCGAGGTAGACCATCTGGTCCGCGCCGGCCTGCACCGACGAGACTGTCGCGGAAGCGAAGTCTTTCGCGCCCTCGTTGACGATCGAGAAGATGTCGGAAAGCGCCTGGTACAACCCCGCGGCCGATGAGACGGGGAAAAACCCGACGCTCCCGTCGGAGAGGATCGCGCCGCTGTTCTGCGCGATGCAGACCCCCGTCGACGAGTTCGCCACGGCGCCGGCTCCGAACCCGATCACGAAGACGGGCACGCCGATCTGCTTCAACGGCGTCAGCACGAAGTTCGTGAGGTACGAGCAGTTGTCGTTCTGGCAGCCGTTGAAGTTGTCGTAGATCAGGATGACGACGGAGGTGCGGCAGCTCGCGTCGGGATCGTCGAGCCGCTTGCCGTTCTGGAAGCCGTCGATCGAGGAGGTGTTGAAGTAGTCGTAGACGTTCTTCAACAGGTCCTTGATCGGCGCCTGCGAGCCGTTGCGGGTCGTCAAGATCGCCTGGTTCTCCGTGACGTTCAACCCGGCGTCCACCGCTCCCAGGAGAGCGGAGTCGCACCCGTCCGCGTACTGCGACCCCGAGCCGCCGTAGCCCGGGTTGTCGTGGTCGGCCGTCGTGAACGCGCCGGTCGCCGGGTCGTAGCTCGAGAGGACCGCCTGCGGCCGCATGAGCCGCGAGACACAGGGATACGAGTCCTGCGGAGGGAGGCAGCTCGGTCCCCATTTGTAATCGCGCGGCACCTTGATGAGCGGCAGGGGCGCGCTGTTGACCTGGAACTCCCAGCCGGAGCAGTTCGAGCCGACGGCGAAGTCGCCCTTCGCGTCGTTCAGGAATCCGATCTCGCTACCGGCGGAAGGGTCCGTCGTGAAGAACGCATCCTGCCCGAGCGAGGCCGGCGGAGCATAGGGAACCACCACCGTACCCGGGTCTCCCGCGGGCGTGCGGCTCTTCGTCTGCCACGTGCCGGAGGATTTCTCCTGGTACTCCCTGGTCACCTCGACCGAGTGCGGAGGCGGCCCGGAGAGCGGAAAGCTCGAGAGCGTGCCGTCGGCGAAGGCGTCGCCGTACCTCCCCCGCGAGAGAGTCCAGCGGACCCTCCGGGTGGCGTTGCTGGCGTTCCCGTTCAAGTACACGTACCCGGTGACGGCGCCGAGCGGGCCGAAGAAAGGCCCGACGACGGTCGCATTCGCTGCGAGGTTGAGGAACGGCGCCGATCCCACGCAGGACGGCACCTGGAGGTTCGTGCACGGCCCTTCTCCGGAGGGCCCCCAGCGCTCGATCGTGCCTGCCGGCTCGTTCCAGCTCTCCGAGGGGAAGTCGCTCGTGAGGGGCGAATACAGCCAGTGCTTTCCGTAGATCGAGATGCTGCCCGCGTTGGGGTTGTGGGCGAAGCTGGTCAGCCCGATATTGAAGTTGCCGCGCTTGTCCGCGACGAACTGCCGCAGGATGCGTTTCGCCGCGCCCATCTTGCTCGCGGGTGAATCGGCGTCGCCGTCCCACGCACTGGCGCTTCCCAGAATCGGCTGGTTCGTCGTCTGCGAGTTGCCGAAGACGATCAGGACGTTCGGAGGAACGGAGCCGCGCTTCAACAGGTCCTTGTCATCCGCGAGCAGGAAGGACGTGGCGGCCGCGGCCGCCAGGACCGCCGCGAGAGCCGGCCGGACGGGGCGCGCGCTCATTGCGGTATCGCGAGCAGCTGCGGGTAGATCCCCACGGCCGTCGTGACCGTCTTCTTCGCCTGGATCGTGGGCGCCTGCGCGGTCGAGCTGAAGTTGTAATAGTTCTCGACGATCTGGTTCGAGCCGTAGCTCGCGCCCGA
>DASQJK010000007.1:0-12549 GCA_035631095.1 Thermoanaerobaculia bacterium | reverse complement strand
AGCGGCGGGACGGTGCCGCCTACCGGCTGGCTCTCGAGGATTTCTCCAGGCATCTCCGCAGCTGGACGCAGGCGGAGGAACGGTCGTTGGTCCCCGCGGTTGCGCGCTCGGTGGACTGCCCCCGGCACGCTCCCCGGGAGCTCCGGGTCGAGCTCGTGCAGGTCAGGGAGCTCACGCGGTTCCTTCTGGAACAGATCGGCACCCACTCGCCCCTCGCCGACGTTCTCGGGCTGATAGACAACCTCGACCGCCGGCTCGCCGCGCACGAGAGTCAGCTGCTCTCGGAATATTTTCCCGCCAGCGCTTCAATCCTCACGGAAGAGGAGTGGAGAGACCTTCGCGAGCACGCGCCGCGGGATTGATCGCGACGTCTCAGCCCAGCTGTGGGAGATCGAGATCTGACCCCTCGCTCCTCGGGAGCAGGCTTCGATACGCCCCTTCGAGCCGCCCGGACGGCCAGCCGAGAAAGACCCCCTCGCCGCGGTAGAGAGACACAGTCGGCGAAATCTCGATCAGGGAGATGGTCCCGTCGCCCTCGTCGGAGACAGCCTGAAGCTTCCACGCGGATCGCGTGGTAATGCTTTCGCGGGTCCGGATGACCACGCGCTCGATCGAGACGAAGCGGACGTTCTTCAACCCGGCGAGCGGATCTCCCTGCGGAGGCGGGGCGGACTCGGACGAATGGGGCCGGTCGGGTTCCATGAATCACCCTCCTCGCGTGTGCATTTCGAGATGCGGATCGCGGCGAAGCTCGGCGAGAGGCAGGAGCGGAGCGCGGCCGGCGAGAGCGAGCCGCGTCTCCGCGCCGCGGTCGTCGCGAACGTTCCACGCCGTTCGGAGGATCGCACGGAGCTCGTCGCCGGTCGCGCCCGCGCGAAGCGGTCCGCGGAGGTCGAGGCCGCGGTTCGCGTACAAGCACATGTACCAGAGGCCGTCCGCGGTCAGGCGGCTCCGGTCGCAGGACCGGCAGAAGGGAGCGGTGGTCGAGGCGATGACTCCGAAGACCATGCCGTCCGGCAGCCGGAAGCGCTCGGCCGGAGCCGAGCTCGCTTCGCGAACCGGCTCGATTTTTCCGTAGCGCTCTTCGACGGCGGCGAGAATCTCTTCACGCGAGACGACTCGTTCCGGGGCCCAGTTCGTCGCTCCGCCGACGTCCATGTATTCGATGAACCGGACTTCCGCGCCCGCGTCGCGCCCGTATTCGAGGAGCGAGAGGATCTCGTCGTCGTTGACGCCGCGCATCAGGACCGAATCGATCTTGAGGCCGCCGCCCAATCCGACCCGGGCCGCAGCGGATATTCCGGCGAGCACCTTCGCGTGCGCGTCGAACCGCGTGAGGGCTTCGAACCGATCGGGACGAAGCGTGTCGAGGCTGACCGTCACACGATGGAGGCCGGCCGACTTCAGCGCCGCCGCGTGCTCCTCCAGCAGGACCCCATTCGTCGTGATCGCGATATCGCGGATCGCCGAGTTGGCCGCGAGGAGCTCCACCAGCCGCGGGAGGTCCCGCCTCACGAGCGGCTCCCCTCCCGTGAGCCGGACGCGATCGACGCCGGTCGAGGTAAAGACTTCAACGAGCCGGGCGATCTCCTCGAAATCGAGCACGTCGCGCCGGGGCAGCCACGTGTACTCGCGCTCGGGCATGCAGTACTGGCATCGAAGATTGCACCGGTCCGTGACGGAAACCCGGAGGTTTCGGAGAGGACGCCCGATCGTGTCCAGGAGCGGCACGGGAGGATTCTAGCGTTTCCGCCCCACCCGCAGGTCGAGATCCCAGACGGCCCGTCGGGTCAGCCGGGGCGGTCCCCACGCGGGCGCGAGGTCCTTTTCCAGGGCCACGACGGGATCCTCTCCGCGAGCCGCCATGAACCGCCGAACGGCCGACCAGGTGCGCACGTAGCCCAGCAGGTCCTCGAGCGTCCACTCTTTCTCCATGGCAAACCCGGGCGGCCGGACCTCTTCGAACGGGAAGTCGAGCGATGCGTATCCCCGCTCGACGATCGCGCGCTCCGGGGGCCAGTACTCCCCCACGACCTCCCGGTAGAAGCGGTTCAGCGGGATGTCGATCTGGGGTGCCATGGTGAGAAGGTCGTAGCACCACACGGCGAGGACGCCGCCCGGCACGAGCGCTCTCCGCGCCTCGGCGAAGAACGCCGGGATGTCGAACCAGTGGAGCGCCTGCGCGACGGTGACGAGGTCCACGCTTCCGTCGGGAAGCGAGCTCTTCTCCGCCGGAGAAACCGCGTAGCGGACCCCGCGGATCGACGGCGCCGACTCGATCTGCCGCGCGCTCGCGTCGGTTGCGAGGACGACCTCGAAATGGCGCGCCAGCCCGGCGGTGGCCTGACCGTTGCCCGCTGCGCAGTCCCACGCGAAGCCGCGCTCGCGAACGAGGGACGCGAGATAGCTGAAGAGCGCCTCCGGATAGTCGGGCCGGTAGCGCGCGTAGTCTGCAGCGTGGCCGGAGAAGTGGTCGGGAAAGGACGGCTTCATGCGGCTCATATAATCCTCCCGTGCCCGTGCTCGGACCCGGGAGCCTGTTCCCTCGCCTCGACCTTCGCGACTCCCGGGGAGAAAGCGCCAGCCCGCCGGAACGCGAGGCGCTGTACGTCTTTTTCAAGACCACCTGCCCCACGTGCGAGCTCCTCTGGCCGTACCTCGACCGGCTTCGGATGCGCGTCGGCGAATCTCTCGCGATTGTGGCGGTCTCGCAGGATCCGCCGAATCAGACGGAACGCTTCTCTCTCGAGCAGGGGACGGACGTCCCGACCCTCTACGATCCGCCGCCGTGGCGCGCGTCGGAGGCGGTCGGCATCGAAAACGTCCCGGCGATGTTCCTGGTCGGGCAGAACGGGAGAATTCGGGACACGATCCTCGGGTTTCAGAAGGCGAAACTGGAAGAGCTCGCGACCGCGCGATTCGGAAACGGGGAACATCCCCTCTTCCGGCCCGACGAAAAGGTGCCCGAGCTGCGGCCGGGGTGAACGGCTCGTAACGCCGGCAGTTAGCCGGGCGGGAAAGGTCTCAGGATGCCCCTCGTGGACAAAACGGAGAAGGCGGGGAAAACGAACAGGCCGGCGACGGTCGGCGAGCTGCGCGCGAGCGGATACCGCGCACGGGGAGTCAAGGAGGAGCTGCGCGAGAACCTCCGCGCCGCCCTCTCCCGCGCAGAGAACCCGTTCGAAGGAATCTACGGCTACGAGCGAACGGTTCTCCCGGCGCTCCACAACGCCATCCTCTCCAAACACGATCTCCTCCTGCTGGGTCTCCGCGGGCAGGCGAAGACCCGGCTGCTGCGAATGCTGGTCCGGCTGCTCGACCCTGAGATTCCCGTGCTCGAGGGCAGCGAGCTGAACGAGGACCCCTTCGCCCCGATCACGAAGTACGGGCGCCGCGTCCTGGCGGAAAAGGCCGACGCGGCTCCCATCTCGTGGCTGCCGCGGGCGGAGCGCTACCGCGAGAAGCTCGCGACTCCGGACGTCACCATCGCCGACTTGATCGGCGACGTCGACCCGATCAAGGCGGCGACCGAGCGCCGCTCATACTCGGACGAAGAGGTGATTCACTACGGGATCGTGCCGCGCACCAATCGCGGCATCTTCGCGATCAACGAGCTGCCGGACCTTCAGCCGCGCATCCAGGTCGGGCTGCTGAACATCCTCGAGGAGCGCGACCTCCAGATCCGGGGGTTCCCCGTCCGGATTCCGCTCGACATCCTCCTCGTCTTCTCGGCGAACCCGGAGGACTACACGAACCGCGGCAATATCATCACTCCGCTGAAGGACCGGATCTCGTCTCAGATCCTGACGCACTATCCCGACGACGTGAAGACGGCCGCGAAGATCACCTCGCAGGAGGCCTGGACCGATCGCGACGCCGACCCGAAGGTAGAAGTCCCGGATTTCTTCCGCGAGCTTATCGAGGAGATCGCGTTTGTCGCCCGCCAGAGCGAGTTCGTAGACCAGTCATCCGGCGTCTCCGCGCGCATGCCCATCTCCGCGATCGAGATCCTCGCGTCGAACCTGGAACGGCGCGGCCTGCGCCACGGCGAGAAAAAAGTGTCTCCCCGTCTCTGCGACCTGCCCGCGTGCCTCCCCGCGATCACAGGCAAAGTGGAGATGGTGTACGAGGGCGAGCAGCAGGGAGCGGAGGTCGTCGCGAAGAAGCTCATCGGCACCGCGGTCAAGAAGCTCTTCGACGCGAAGTTCCCGGCGCCGGACTCCGGCCGCCCGAGTCAGCGCAAGCGCGAGGAGATCGACGATCCCGACGAGCCGGGGACGCGCCGCCGCACTCCCCCGGCGCCGGAGAAGATCCATCCGCTCTACGAACCCACGGTCGAATGGTTCGCCAACGGCGGCAAGATCACCCTTTCCGACGACACGCCTTTCCGCGAGCACCTCGCCACGCTCGAGACCGTGCCGGGACTGCGCAAGGCAGTGGAGGAGCGTTTCTCACCCTCCTCTCCCGAAGAGCTCGCGGTCGGCATGGAGCTGGTGCTCGAGGGCCTGACTCAGCACCTGAAGATCGCCCGAGAGGACCTGGACTCGAAGGTCTCCTACGCCGAAATGCTGAAGTTCAACCTGGTCAGAGCAAAGAGCAATTGATGACGGAGACCGCTTCGTTCCGCTCTCGCGTCCTCGCCGGCGACCCCCTCCTCGGTTGTTTCCTGACGTGGCCGGTCCAGGGCTTTCCGGAAGTCCTCGCTCTGGCGCGTTTCGATTTCGTCGTCATCGACGCGGAGCACGGCTTCTTCTCGGTCGAGTCGATCGAGTCGATGGTGCGCTCCTGCGACGGGGCCGGACTGCCGGCCATCGTCCGCGTGCCGGCGTGCCCCGCCGCGGAAGTCGGACGCTCTTTGGACGCGGGGGCGGCGGGGATCCTGTATCCACGCGCGGAGAGCGCCACGATGGTGCGGCAGGGCGTGGAGGCCGCGAAGTACCCCCCTCTCGGCAAGCGCGGCCTGGGGGGCGTGCGAGCCAACCGTTACGGGACGGTGCCTCTCGACGCGTTCGTTCGCGACGCCAACGCCTCCACGCTCGTCATCTGTCAGATCGAGACCCAGGGAGCGCTTTCCGATCTGGGTACGATCGCTCGCGTGGACGGAATCGACGTGCTCTACGTCGGCCCGAACGACCTGACGCAGGCTCTTGGAATCCCTGGCAAGTACTCAGAGCCCGCCTACCAGCGCGAGCTCGCGAGGGTCGCGCGAGAGGCGAAGGAAGCCGGGAGGGCCGCCGGCATCATGCTCGCGCGCGCCGATCAGATGCCTCCGCTGCTCGAGATGGGCTACCGCTTCTTCACGATGAGCGATCGGGCGCTCATCCTCGAGTCGGCGCGCGCCTGGAGGGCCGCACTGCCTGCGCGGTCGCCGGTCGGGAGCGTCTAGCCGGCAACGATGCGCTACCGGTACTCGGACTACCCCGTCGATCTCCTTCGAGGCCTCCTCACCTACCAGGAGCTCGTCAAGCTGTTCCTCCAGATCGTGCTCCAGACCGGAGGGGACGTCGAGGAAGCGCTCCAGTGGATGAAGTACCTCCAGGAGCGCGGCATGATCGACGAAGGCATCGACCTCGACGCGTTCCGCAAGGAGCTCGAAAAGAGCGAGATGGTCGAGGACCAGGGCGGAAAATTGCAGCTCACCGCCGCCGGGGAGAGGCGCATCCGGCGCTCGGCGCTCGAGGAGATCTTCACTTCGCTTTCGAAGTCAGGACCGGGATACCACGCCATTCCGCGCGCGGGAGGCGGCGGCGAGCTCCTCCCCGAAACGCGGGGCTACGAGTTCGGCGACAACCCCACGGCGATCGACGGCGTCCGGACGATCGGCAACGCGGTGCGCCGGGACGCGGACGAGATCAGCCTGAAGGCCGAAGACTTCGAGGTCCACGAGGAGGAGCACTTGACCTCCTGCGCGACCGTGCTCGCGATCGACATCTCTCACTCGATGATCCTCTACGGCGAGGACCGATTCACCCCGGCCAAGAAGGTCGCGCTCGCGCTCGTCGAGCTCATCCAGTCGAAGTACCCGAAAGACTCCGTCGACGTGCTGCTCTTCGGCGACGACGCGAAGAGGGTCCCGATCTCGGAGATCTCGAAGACGATGGTCGGCCCGTACCACACGAACACCCGCGCCGGCCTCGCGCTCGCGCGCAAGCTCCTCGTGCATCGCAAGAATCCCAACAAGCAGATCTTTCTGATCACCGACGGCAAGCCCTCCGCGATCTGGGAACGCGGGCGGCTGTACAAGAACCCGTTCGGGCTGGATCTCAAGATCGTCAACCGCACGCTCGAGGAGGCGGACGCCTGCCGGCGCGACGGGATCACGATCACGACCTTCATGATCGCCACCGACAGCTACCTGGTGGACTTCGTGGACAAGCTCACGAAGATCAACCGTGGTCGCGCGTATTACGCTTCGCCCTACAACCTCGCCGAGTTCCTGTTCACGGACTACATCCGCAACCGCAAGAAGTTCTTCCACTGACGCCGATGAGCGCCCCGCTCCTCGCCGCAGCGGCCGCGATCGTTCTCGTCCTCGCGCTGCTCTCGTTTCTTCCGCGAATGGGGATACGGCGCGCGCAGGACCGCCTGGCCGAGCGGGTCCTCGCCTCCCGGAAGATCCCGCCTGCGCTTTTGACGCGAGCGGAGCTCGTCGTCGGCCGCTGGAGGCGGCTTCCGGGAGTGCTCGCGTTCGCCGATGGAGCCGTCACCTTCGAGGGCGTGTTCGGGGATCTCGTCGTGATCCCGACGGAGCGGATCGGCAAGATCGTCACGGGCCGCAAGCTCTCCTCGGAGCGCCTCCTCTTCCGCCTGGAGGCGCTGCGCATCACGCGGACGAGCGGCGAGGAGACGGAATTCGTGCTGACGCCCGAGTCCGCGTCCGCGTGGCGAAGCCACTTGGGTCTGTGGGCGATGCAGGAGCGGGTCGCGGACGCGGAGGCGGTGACGCCCGGGAAAGCCTCCGGCTCGTAGAAACCGGCCCGATGGCCGGCGGGTGCCGTATCCTGTGGCCATGACATTCAAGCGATGGCGCCGGATCTTTCCCGCGATCCTGCTCGCGTCGGCTTTCGCTTCCGCCCTCCCGGCCGGCGACAAAAAGCGGGATCCCGATCGCAAAGAGGCTCCGAAGCCCGTCTTGAAGGTCGTTCCCGACGCGGAAGGGAAGATCTCCCTCGACCTGAAGGACGCCGACATCCGCGACGTCCTTCGGGTCTTCTCGCGGCTCACGAAAAAGAACTTCGCGGTCGATCCCGAGGTCAAGGGCTCCGTGACCGTTCGGATGGAGGATGTCCGCTGGCAGGACGCCCTGGATGTGGTCCTGCGCTCCAACGGGTACGCGGCGCAGACCGAAGGGCGAATCGTACGGGTGAGCACCCCCGCGAAACTCGCGGCAGAGCAGCCCTAGCTCCCGATAACGCCCTCTTCCGGCAGGAACGCGACGCACCGTTTCCGGAGTGTCTCCGGCAAGCCTGCGATCGATTCCCGGATTTCCTCGTCGCTCGACCGCAACGTGAAGTGCGTCAGCACGACGGTCTCGTTCTGGAAGAGCTCCGCGCGCTCGGCGAAGTCGGAGATGTGGAGGTGCTCGTAGGCGTGCGCGCGGCCGACGTCGTCCGGCGCGAAAAAAGAGCACTCGATCAGGAGGACTCTCGCCGTGAAGAGCGCAGGCACCGCGTCGAAGATAGCGGGCCCGCAGTCCCCCGGGTAGGCGAGGAGGGCAACTTCCTCGCGTCGTGTCACGTCCATTCCCCTGTCGCGGAGCGCGGCGATCTCGGGTCCGGACCGTCCGACATGCTCGTCTTTCAGCTTCCGCCGGATCTCCGTGAACAGGTATCCGACGGTGGGGACCCGATGCCGGCCGGGAAGGAACCGCAGCTCGAGGTCGCGCCGGAGCGCCACGGACTCGCCGGGGACCGCCGCCTCCAGTTTCGTTCCGTAGCGCACCTGCTCGAGCCGCTCGCACGCCTCGAGCCACACCGTGAGGTCCGGAATCGCCTCTGCCGGCGCGAAGACGCGCGCTGGGCCGAGGCCGGTCAGCGTGCGGCGCGAAGCGTGATGGGCGATGCCCGCTGCGTGGTCGAGATGGCCGTGGGTCAGACAGATCGTCCCGTAGCCCAGCGTGTCTTCCGGCGCACGTCCGAACTCGAGAAGACTCCGGAAACCGGGCAGCTTGAAGTACGACTCGTGCCCGGCGATCGACACCCCTTCGATGGCAATGCCGGCCGCTTCGAGGCTCACCCGGCCGCGGCCCTGTGGGTAGTCGGACACGGCGCGAGGCTATCAAGGAGACGCGATAATCCGGCTTCTTGAAGACGGACCTGTTCGACTACTCCCTACCCGCCGACCGCATTGCGCAGGAGCCTCGTCCGCGCGGCACGAGCAGGCTCCTCGTCCTCGACCGGCGCACGGGAGCGGTTTCCCACCGCGAATTCGCCGAGCTCCCGTCGCTCCTCTCTCCCGGAGACGTGCTCGTCCGCAACGACGTGGCGGTCCGGCGCGCGCGTCTCTGGGGACGGGACGCCGGCGGGCGGCTCGTCGAGATATTCCTGCTGGCGCCCCTCGATACCGAGCGGCGCCGCTGGACCGCGCTCGCGAAGCCCGGACGGCGGGCGAAGCCGGATCGAGCGATCACGTTTCCCGGTGGCGCGAGCGCCCGGATCACGGAGGTCCACGACGACGGGCGGCGCGAGGCGGAGTTCGACAGGGCCATCGACGACGTCTATCTCGAAAGCCACGGCGCTGTGCCCCTGCCGCCCTACATCCGGCGGGCCCCGGGCGCGACGGACCGGCCCGAAGACCGGATCGGATACCAGACCGTCTTCGCGCGCGAACCGCTGGCCGTGGCGGCGCCGACGGCAGGCCTCCATTTCACCGCGCGCGCTTTCGAAGAGATCCGCGCGCGCGGGGCCGCGGTCGCGGACCTCACGCTCGCGGTGGGAGCGGGCACGTTCAAGCCGGTCACGGCATCGGAGGTCGAACGGCACGCCATGGACGCGGAGGAGGTCTCGATTCCGGCCGAGACATTGCGTGCCGTCGAAACGGCTCGCTCGTCCGGCGGGCGGGTGGTCGCTGTCGGCACCACCGTCGCGCGCTCGCTCGAAGCGGCCGCCCGGCTCGAGGCGCCGGCCTCCGGATCGGCGATGCGTTTCGCGACGAACCTCTTCATAGCGCCGGGATTCGAGTTTCGCGGCATCGACGCGCTGCTCACGAACTTCCACCTTCCCTGCTCGACCCTCCTGATGCTCGTGAGCGCGTTCGCCGGCCGCGAGCGCGTCCTCGCTGCCTACGAGGAGGCGATCCGGGAGGGGTACCTCTTCTACTCCTTCGGCGACGCGATGTTCATCGCGTGATCGCCGGCTCGGGGCGCCGGGGCCCGAGCATCTCCCGCAGCCTCGCCGTGTAGGCCGGGCCGGTCCCGCAGCACCCGCCGACGATTCTCGCGCCGAGCGACAGCCAGCGCTCGGCCAGCCTGCCGTACTCTTCCGGGTCCGGGAGCTCTCCCGGCTCGCCGCCGGCACGCGGCTGCCCGACGTTGCCGTAGGCTCCGAGCGGAGCGCCCGGCGCGGCGGCCGCGAGCCGGGCGAGGTCGCTTTCCAGGAACCGGGCCGGCACACAGTTGATCGCGAAGGCGTCCGGCCCGATCGGAGAGAGAGCCCGCACAACGTCTTCGATCGTCTCGCCGGAGAGCAGCCGCCCCATTCCGTCGGTCATCACCGAGACGATCACGGGCAAGCGGGTCGCAGCCGCGGCACGGGCGGCGGCGGCGATCTCCCGCACGGTGTTGTGCGTCTCCAGGAGAATTCCGTCGACCTCCGCCGCCGCGAGCGCCTCCGCCTGAAGAGCGTGCTCCCGATCGAGAGCGACGTCGTCGGGAACGAGATCCGGCCGGTAGCAGTCCTCCAGCGGGGAGAGCGAACCGACGACGAACGGCGGCTCGGCTGCGAGGTCCGCCGCCTCGCGCGCGAGCGAGACGGCGCGCCAGGTCAGGAGCTCCGACTGTCCGTCCAGCCCGGCCCTGGCAAGGCTGCGGGCGTGCGTGCGGAAGGTGTTCGCCGTCAGGACGTCCGCGCCCGCCGCCGTGTCCGCTGCATGGATGTCGAAGACGATGCGGGGCGCGTCGAGGAGCGCTGCGGCGCTCCAGAGCGGGAGAACGGTGACGGCTCCGCGCCGCTCGAGCTCCGTACCCATGGCCGCGTCGAGGAGAAGCGGCGGCCCCCGCTGGATTCGGCTGCGGAGCGCTTCCGCGCGCGCCGCCGTCACCGCTCGCCCGAAAAGACGAGGCCGGAGCAAGCTCCGGCCTCCCGACTCGCGGTTCGATCCTGCCGACTCAATACATCTCGAGGTATTTCTCGACTTCCCACGGCTGGACTCTCGAAATGTACTCCGCCCATTCGCCTCGCTTCGCTTCCACGAAATGCGTGAGGATGTGCTCTCCGAGGGCGTCGGTGACTACCTCGTCCCTCTCGAGGTTGTCGAGGGCCTCCGACAGGTTCCCCGGAAGCTGGTCGATCCGCAGCCGGCGCTTCTCGCGCTCGCTCATCTTGAACACGTTCTTGTCGACCGGCTCGCCCGGATCCATGCGGTTCTTGACGCCGTCCAGCCCGGAAGCGAGCATCACGGTGAACGCGAGATACGGGTTGCACGAGGGATCGGGCATACGGACTTCGATGCGCGTTCCCATCCCGCGCCGCGCCGGCACGCGGACGAGCGGCGAGCGGTTGCGCATCGACCACGCGACGTTGACCGGCGCCTCGTATCCCGGAACGAGGCGCTTGTAGGAGTTGACGAGCGGATTCGTCACGGCGACGAAGGAACGCGCGTGGCGGAGGATTCCTCCCGTGTAGTTGAGCGCCGTCTTCGAGAGCTGGTATTTCGCTTTCGAGTCGTAGAAGACGTTGTTCCCCTTCTTGTCCAGAAACGACTGGTGCACGTGCATGCCCGAGCCGTTCACGCCGAAGATCGGCTTCGGCATGAACGTGGCGTGCAGGCCGTGGTCCAGCGCGACCTTCTTGACGATGAAGCGGAACGTCGAAACGCGGTCGGCCGTGGTGATGGCGTCCGCGTACTTGAAGTCGATCTCGTGCTGTCCCGGCGCGACCTCGTGGTGCGCCGCCTCCACTTCGAAGCCCATCTGCTCGAGAGCGAGGACCACGTCGCGCCGCGCTTCCTCCCCGCGGTCGACCGGAGTGAGGTCGAAGTAAGCGCCCTGGTCGTGCGTGTCGACGATCGGGTCTCCGTTGGCGTCGCGGCGGAACAGGAAGAACTCGGCCTCGGGGCCGGTGACGAGCGTGTAGCCGAGCGCCGACGCCTTGTCCATCTGCCGCTTCAGCGTCATGCGAGGACATCCCGCGAAGGGGTTGCCGTCGGGCGTGTACACGTCGCAGATGAGCCGCGCGACCTTCTCTCCTCCTTGATGCGCCCAGGGATAGATCGCGAAGGAGTTCAAGTCGGGCACGAGATTCATGTCCGACTCTTCGATCCGTGTGAAGCCCTCGATCGAGGAGCCGTCGAACTGGATCTCGCCGTCGAGAGCCTTCTCGAACTGCGATCGGGGAATCTCGACGTTCTTGATGACGCCCAGGATGTCCGTGAACTGGAGCCTCAGAAACCGGACGTTCTCTGAGTCGCACACCTTCAGGATCGCCGGCTTCGAGAGTCCGGGCCCCGCCGGGTCGAACTTGAGGATCTTCGCCTTGGCCATTCCGACCTCCATTTTCTGCAAAAGTGTCACGATTTTATGGTCACCGTGCCGGGAGTCAAGGGCAATCCGGACCAAAATGGTCGAAAATCGTGCAATCTCGCACAATTTCCTGTGCATTACCCTCGCGGGAACACCCCCGTTCGTGACGCCGGGATCTTGACCGCGAACTCGGCCCCGCCCCCCTCCGGGTTGCGTGCCGTCACGGACCCGCCGTACCCCTCGACGATGGTGCGCACGATTGCGAGGCCGAGGCCTGTGTGCCTGGCGGAAGCCTTCGGGCTCTGCGGCCGCCAAGTGAAGAAACGCTCGAAGATTTTCGAAAGGTGCTCGGGCGGAATGCCCGGTCCCTGGTCGAGCACGGTGGCAACCGCGGCTCCGTCGCGGCGCTCGAGCCTCACGCGAACGGTCCCTCCGTCGGGCGAGAAGCTCTCCGCGTTGTCGAGCAGGTTTTCGAATACCTGGGCGAGGCGTTCGCCCGACGCGCGAACGGCGACGTCGGCCGCAGGCGCTTCGCACACGAACTTCACCCGCGTCCCGCGAAGCCGGTATCCCTCGCAGACCTTCTCGAGCAGCCCCGTCAGGGATACGGGCCCCTGGTCCTCGGCGTCGAGACGCGCGTCGATCAGCGTCATCTCCTTGAGATCCGAGAGGAGCCGTTCCATGCGTACGACCTCGCCCTGCACCATGCGCACGAAGCGCAGCCGCTCGGCGGGGTCTTCGGTCTCCGCGAGGAGCTCCGCCGCCGTGCGGATCGAGGCGAGGGGGTTCTTGAACTCGTGGGAAACCTCCGCCGCGAACGACTCCAGGAAGCGCTGATACTCCTCCAGGCGCCGCGTCAGCTCGTGCAGGGT
>DASQJK010000006.1:0-9822 GCA_035631095.1 Thermoanaerobaculia bacterium | reverse complement strand
GGAGAGCGCCGGACGGAGGGCGGGCGGGTCGGCGAACCCTCGGCGCGGGGGCTCTCCGCCTCTCTCGAGCGCCTCGGCCTGCAGCTCGGGCGCTTCAAGACGGGAACGCCGCCGCGGGTCGACCGGGAGACGGTCGACTATGCGCTCTGCCGCCCGCAGCGGGGCGACGAGCCGCCCGTTCCGTTTTCCTTTCGCACGCGCGCCGAAGATCTGCCGCGCGAGCAGGCGCTCTGCTGGCTCACCGCGACGAACGAAGACGTCCACGCGCTGATCCGCGAGAACCTCCATCGCAGCCCCATGTACTCGGGCGCGATCCGGGGAATCGGCCCGCGCTACTGCCCGTCCGTCGAGGACAAGGTGGTTCGGTTCGCCGACAAGGCCTCTCACCTGCTGTTCCTGGAGCCGGACGGCCCCGGCTCGCCGGAGATCTACATCAACGGCCTCTCGACGTCATTGCCGGAGGAGATCCAGCTCGAGATGCTCCGGAGGATCCCGGCGCTGGCGCGGGCCCGCATGATCCGGCCGGGCTACGCGGTCGAGTACGACTTCGTTCTTCCGCACCAGCTTTCCGGCACCCTCGAAGTCCTCTCGCTACCGGGTCTCTTTCTCGCGGGCCAGATCAACGGGACCTCGGGATACGAGGAGGCGGCGGCGCAGGGGATCTGGGCGGGCATCAATGCGGCGCTCGCCATCCGCGGCGAGGATCCGTTCCTTCCGGCAAGAAGCGAGGCGTACGCCGCGGTGCTGGTCGACGACCTCACGACGCAGGGGC
Source organism: Thermoanaerobaculia bacterium (assembly GCA_035631095.1). Taxonomy (GTDB): domain Bacteria; phylum Acidobacteriota; class Thermoanaerobaculia; order UBA5066; family Gp7-AA6; genus JALYUA01. The sequence goes on along the minus strand of DASQJK010000006.1, from coordinate 9,050 downwards.
TCGACGAGCCATACCGGCTCTTCACCTCGCGCGCCGAGCACCGGCTGCTGCTCGGCGTCGACACGGTGCTGCGGCGGCTCGTTCCCTACGGGCGCCGCCTTGGCCTGATAGCGGAGGAGGAGTACGGCCGCGCGATGGCCGCCGAGGAACGCCTCGTGCGAGCGGACCGGGAGCTCGAATCGACCCCGGTGATCCCGGACCGCGAAACGCGCGACGGGGCTCTCGAACGGCTCGGCATTCGTGTCGACATGCCGACGAACGCTCGCAACTTACTGAAAAGACGCGACTTAACTGTCGAACAGGTCGCGGCGGAGTGGCCTCTGCCCTTCCACGGCCTTTCCCGCGAGGAGCTTCACGTCGTCGCGTCGCGAGTCCGCTACGAGGGGTACATCGACCGGGAGCGCCGGCGTCTCGACCGGCTGCGACCGCTCCAGTCGCGGCGGATCCCTCCCGGTTTTCCCTACCGGGAGATCTCCGGACTTTCCCGCGAGATCATCGAGCGCTGCGAGAAGGCCCGTCCCGCGACTCTCGGCGACGCCGCCCGGCTTGCCGGTCTCACTCCGGCAGCCGTCGCGATAATCTCGGCGCATGTTGCCCGAAGGGGGCGAAGCGCCGGTTGAAGTCTTCCGCCGGCGGCTGGAGGACCGAGCCCCCGCCTATCCACTTCCGCTCGGGCCGCAGGCTCTCGACCAGCTTGCGGCTTACCTCGCGTTCCTGGACCGCGAGCGCCGCCGGACCAACCTGACAGGACCGATGCCCCCGGACGAGCTCGTCGAGCACGCGCTCGAGTCGGCGCTCGGCGCCGGCCTTCTTCCGCCCGAAGCCCGCATCGCGGACGTGGGCTCGGGCGCCGGATTTCCGGGCATTCCTCTGGCCATCGCGTCCCCCTCGTTGCGATTGGTCCCCGTCGAGCCGCGTCGAAAACGCCGGGACTTCCTCGCCCAGGCCGCGGCCGCGCTGTCGCTCTCGAACCTGGAGCCGTCCGTCTCGTCGGTGCGGTCTCTCCGGCCGGCATCCTTGGACGCTGCGGTCAGCCGGGCCGTCGGCGGCATCGCGGCAATCATGGCGAACGCGCGATTTCTGCGGCCGGGCGGCTCCTTTCTGGCGTGGACGACCGACCGCCACGGGCTCGAGGAGGAGCTCGGAAAGCTCTTTCGCCTGGAGCGGGTCCTCCGCGTTCCGGATACCGCCCATAAGACTGTTGCCCTCTACAGGTTCGCGGAGGCGGCGCGGCCGGCGGGTTGAGCCGCGTGAGAGAACGTTCCACGTGGAACGTTCCGATGTTACTTTCCCTTCAACAGATGTCCCGCGTCATCGCAATCTCGAATCAGAAGGGGGGCGTGGGGAAGACCACGACCGCGATCAATCTCGCGGCCTCGCTTGCGGCACTCGACCGCAAAGTCCTCATCCTGGACCTCGATCCGCAGTCCAACGCCTCTTCCGGGATGGGTCTCCCGCGGGGGAAAACGGGGCCGAACTCCTATGACGTCATTTCCGGAGAGCCCGCGCGGTCGGCTATTTTGCCGACGGAGTTCCCGAATCTGTGGCTACTGCCTTCTGGTCGGGATCTCGTCGGCGCGGAGATCGAGCTCGTCGGAGAGCCCGACCGCGAGCAGCGGCTTCGCGCCGCCCTCGAGCCCGTCCGCGACGATTTCGATTTCGTCCTGATTGACTGCCCGCCCTCGTTGTCGCTGCTGACCGTGAACGCGCTTTCGGCGGCCGACTCCGTTCTCATTCCGATGCAGACCGAGTATTTCGCCCTCGAAGGCGTGAGCGAGCTCCTGGAGACGATCGGCCGGGTCAGAGAGGCCTTCAACCCGTTTCTCGAAGTCGAAGGGATCGTCTTGACCATGTACGACGATCGCACTAACCTCGGCCGACAGGTCACCGACGACATCCGCACCCATCTGGGCGAAAAGGTGTACGAAACCGTGATTCCCCGCAACGTGCGGCTGGGCGAGGCCCCCTCCTTCGGCAAGCCGGTGCTCGCCTACGACATCAAGTCCAAGGGGGCGGAGTCGTACCTGGCCCTCGCCCGCGAGTTCCTCCGAAGGCGCACCGCCGCCGCATGACGAGCCCCGCCGCATGAGGAGCGCCGCCCCTTGAAAGGCAAACCCGCTCTGGGCCGAGGCCTGTCCGCGCTGCTGCCGAGCCGGGCGGAGGAAAACGTTCCACGTGGAACAGTCCGCGAAGTAGAAATCGATCGCCTGATCTCGGGCCGTTTTCAGCCTCGCCAGGATTTTTCCGAGCGAAGCCTCGCTGAGCTCGCCGACTCGATCCGGGAGCAGGGCATCGTGCAGCCGATCGTGGTCGTGCCCCGCGGCGATCGTTTCGAAATTATCGCGGGGGAGCGGCGCTGGCGGGCCGCCCGTCAGGCCGGACTCGAGCGGGTCCCGATCGTGGTGCGCGAGAAAGCGGCGGATCGCGACCTGCTGGAAATCGCGCTCGTCGAAAATCTCCAGCGCGAGGATCTCAATCCGCTCGAAGCCGCCGCCGCCTACGCCCGTCTGCGCGAGGAATTCCAGCTCACCCAGGAAGACGTGGCGCGCCGGGTCGGAAAAGACCGCGCCACGGTTGCTAACTCATTGAGATTATTGAAGTTACCAGCACATGTTCGTGAGAAGGTCCGCGACGGCAGCCTCTCGGCGGGCCATGCCCGCGCGCTTCTCGCCCTAGCGTCGCCCGATGATCAGGTCGCATTGACCGAGGAGATCCTCCGCCGGGCGCTGTCCGTGCGCCAGACGGAAGGGCGCATCGCGGCGATGACCGCCCCCGCCCGCGTGACGCGGGAGCCTCGACGCGATCCGTTCACGCGCGATGCGGAGGAGAAGCTTTCCCGCCGTCTCGGCACTCGCGTGCGCATCCGGAGGCGGCGGCGCGGTGGATCGATCGACATCTCGTTCGCGTCCGAGGAGGAGCTCATCGGCCTTTTCGAACGCCTCGCCTCGCTCTCGAAGGGTTGACCAGACACGGGGGGACATTTCCTTGAAGACCAGAAACGACGGGACGACGCTGAACGGGTTCCTCGACCGCGGAAGCCATTTTCAGGGCGAGCTCACGTTCGAAGAGACATTCCGGATCGACGGCCGCTTCCAGGGCAAGATCCGTTCGGGAGCCGAGCTCATCCTCGGAGACTCGGCGGACGTGGACGCGGAAATCGAAGTCGGGCGCCTTTCGGTCAACGGCAAGCTGCAGGGCAACGTAAAGGCGACGGAGCGCATCGAGCTCCTCGCCAAGGCGCGCGTCTACGGGACCCTCTCGTCGCCGCTCCTGAAAGTGGAAGAGGGCGCGTTTTTTCAGGGCACCTGCCAGATGGCGGAGAAGCCGAAGGTGGTGGAGCTCAAGGAAGGGCTGAGAGAATAACTCTTTTTATTTCAGCGATTTGAGACCAACTGCCGAAGGTGCCTGACGGTCGGGGTTTGGGGGTTCGGCGTCAGGAGTCGGCGCTTCGACATTTTTCGATCACTCCTGACCCCCGACTCCCGACCCCGGACCTGCTCCGGTTCGACTCCGCCTCCCCGATGTGCTATTCATCCGCGGTTTCGCCAAGAGTCTTTTTCGACCCGCCCGGGGAAGCATGATCAAAGCTCCTGACATCACTTTTGTGTACGTCGTCGTCGCGTTCATCGCGTCGCTTTTCATCCTCAAGCGGTACCTCTTCGTTCCGCTCTCGGCGATCCTGGAAGAGCGGGAGCGCGAGGCCGCGAGCGCCGAAAAAGTGCACTCCGAGAGCCTGCTCGAGATGCAGAGGACGATCGCGCGAGCCGAGGCGGAGCTCGCCCGCGCGCGCGGAGAAGCCCTCGCGATACGCGAAAAGCTTCGCGGTGAAGGCCATCTGCAGTGGGAGCGCAAGCTCGCCGAAGCGCAGGCGTCGTCGAATGCGGCGCTCGACCGGGCAAGCGACGAGATTGGCGCCGCGGCGAAGAAATCGGCCGCTGAGCTCCCGTCCCGCGCCCGCGACCTCGCGCGCGGGCTCGCCGAAAAGATCCTGGGCCGAAAGATCGCCGCGTGAGAACGCTGCATCTCTTCCTGTCGGCCGCGCTGCAGGGCGCCGCCGAGCACGAGCACGCGTCGGGCCCGCTCGGGCTTCCCATGTGGATCTGGCAGCTCGTCAACCTGGTCGGGTTTTTCGCGCTGCTTCTCTATTTCGTCGCGCGGCCGGTCACGGACATGTTTCGCAAGAAGCAGCTCGAGGTCGAAGCACGCGCGAGGGAAGCCCGCGAGCGCCGGGCCGAGGCGGCGAGACTCGAGGCCGAAATCCACGAGCGGATGGCGCGACTCGACCGCGATCTCGAGGAGGTTCGCGCCCGCGGGTCCGCGGAAGGCGAGTCGGCGCGCGCCGAGCTGCTCGCCCGCGCCGATCAGGATGCGGAGCGGATACGTCGCGACGCGACCGAGGAGATAGAGCGCCGGCTCGCGGACGCGAAGGAGGAGCTCCGCCGGACCGCGGCCGAGCTGACCGCAGCAGCCGCGCGCGAGATCGTCACCAGACAGATGACCCCGGAAGATCGCAGCAGGCTCCTGGACGAAAGCGTGACGAACGTGGCGGCGGAGGGAAATCGTTGAGCGCGTTTGCCCGCAGCTACGCCCGCGCCGCTCTCGAGAGCGCGCCCGCGGGATACGACTTCGACAAGCTGATCGAAACCCTGGGATCCGTGGCGCGCGCCGTCGACGGAAATTCGAAGCTGCGCGAGTTCTTCTCCGCGCCGAAAATCCCGCGCGCCCCGAAGGAGAAGGCTCTCGAAGCGCTCGCGTCCCGCGCCGGCGTGGATGATTTCGGCCGGCGGCTGCTCGCGCTGGTGCTCTCGCGCGGGCGATTGACCCACCTGACGGAGATCGTCGACACCCTGTCCCACACGTTCGACAAGACTCGGGGCCGCAACGAGGCCCACGTGACCGTCGCGAGCCCCATCACCGCCGATCAGGAGCGGCGGATCGCGGACGCTCTCGGCAGATCTTTCGGCGGCACGTTCCGGCTGAACGTCGCCGTGGACGAGACGATTCTGGGCGGTTTCATCGCGCGCGTTCGCAGCCGGCTGATCGACGCGTCGGTTGCCAGCGCGATCGCGCGTTTTCAAAAACGAGGAGAGGAGACGGCAAGGGCGTGACTATGGACATCAAAGCCGACGAAATTACCGAGATCCTGAAGCAGCAGCTCGCGGGGTACGAGAAGACGATCGACGTCGCGGAGGTGGGAACGGTCCTTTCCGTCGGAGACGGCATCGCGCGCATCCACGGGCTCGACAACGCCATGGCCGGCGAGCTGGTGGATTTCGGCCACGACATCTTCGGCCTCGCTCTGAACCTCGAAGAGGACAACGTCGGCGTCGTGCTCCTCGGCGAGACCTCCGAGATCAAGGAGGGCCAGGAAGTCCGCCGCACGGGCAAGATCGTTCAGGTCCCCGTGGGCAAAGCGCTCGTCGGCCGCGTCGTCGACGCGCTCGGCCGCCCCATCGACGGCAAGGGGCCGATCGCCACGAAAGACTCCTATCCGCTCGAGCGCGTCGCCCCGGGCGTGATCGACCGCCAGCCGGTGCGCGAGCCGATGCAGACAGGGCTGAAGGCGATCGACGCGATGATCCCGATCGGCCGCGGGCAGCGCGAGCTCATCATCGGCGACCGCCAGACGGGAAAGACCGCCGTCGCCCTCGACACGGTCATCAACCAGAAGGGCGCCGGCGTCATCTGCATTTACGTCGTCATCGGGCAGAAGAAGTCCACGGTCGCGCAGGTCGTGAAGACCCTCGAAGAGTACGGAGCGATGGAGCACACGATCGTCGTGTCCGCGACCGCGTCGGACCCCGCGCCCATGCAGTTCGTCGCCCCCTACACCGGCGCCGCCATGGGCGAGTACTTCATGTTCAACAAGATGCACGCTCTGACGATCTACGACGACCTGTCGAAGCACGCGGCCGCGTACCGCGAGATCTCGCTGCTGCTGCGCCGGCCGCCCGGGCGCGAGGCGTATCCCGGCGACGTCTTCTATCTGCACTCGCGGCTGCTCGAGCGCGCGGCGAAGCTGTCCGACGCCAACGGTGGAGGGTCCCTGACCTCGCTTCCGATCATCGAGACGCAGGCGGGCGACGTCTCCGCGTACATCCCGACGAACGTCATCTCGATCACCGACGGCCAGATCTACCTCGAGACGGACCTCTTCTATTCGGGCGTTCGGCCCGCCGTGAACGTCGGCATCTCCGTTTCGCGCGTCGGCGGCAACGCGCAGATCAAAGCGATGAAATCCGTCGCCGGCACACTCCGGCTCGATCTCGCCCAGTACCGAAACCTGGCGGCCTTCGCGCAGTTCGGGTCCGACCTCGACCGCGCCTCCCAGGCCCAGTTGAATCGCGGCCGCCGGCTGGTCGAGCTCCTGAAGCAGGCGCAGTTCCTGCCCTTCCCGGTCGAGCTGCAGGTGGTCTCGATCTTCGCCGGCACGCGCGGCCACCTCGACTCCCTGAAGGTCGAAGCGGTGCCCGAGTTCGAGGCCGGCCTTCACAAGTACATGCGCGAGCAGAAGCCGGAAATCCTGTCCGCCATCGTGAACACGGGCAAGCTCGAAAAAGCGACGGAAGAAGCGTTGACGTCCGCGATCAACGCCTTCAAAGAAACCTACGTGAAAGAAAACGCAAACGCGGTAGCGGCGTAACTCGACTACCGACTACCGACTACCGACCAGCATGGCCTCCCTCATCGACATCCGGCGCCGCATCCGCTCGATCAAGAGCTCGCAGCAGATCACCAAGGCCATGAAGATGATCTCCGCGGCGCGCCTCCGGCGGGCGCAGGACCGCGCCGTGGCGGCCCGCCCTTACGCGCGGCTGCTCCGCGAGGTGATGGCGTCGGTGTCGAGCCGGATGGGAAGCCTCGAACATCCGCTGCTCGCCGAGCGCGAAGAGAAGCGCGTCGCGATCCTCGTCGTCGCGGGAGATCGCGGGCTCGCGGGCGCCTTCAACACGAACGTGAACCGGGCCGTGGCGTCGCTTCTCGCCGGGAAGAGCTGGGAAGCGGTGACGATCGTCCCTGTCGGCAAGAAGGCGCTCGACTTCTGGCGCCGGCGCAAGACGCCGCTCGCGCAGAAGACCTACTCGGGGATTTTTTCGAAGATCGATTATTCGATCGCCAAGGAGATCGCGGACGGCCTCGCGCTCGAGTTCGAGCAGGGGCGGCTCGACGCGGTGTACGTGGTCTTCAACGAGTTCCGGTCGGTGATTTCGCAGGTCGTGCGGGTCGAGAAGATTCTTCCCATGTCGCGCGGGGTGGCGGGGATGGCGACGGCGGCTCCGCAGAAACCGGAGCCCGCCGCGGCCCCTGCGGCCGCCGCGACGGTCGAGCCGATCTTCGAGCCGGATCCCGCGACCATCCTCGCGAAGATCCTCCCGAGGTATCTCGAGTTCGCGGTGTTCCGCATCCTGCTCGAGTCCGCCGCGGCCGAGCACGCCGCGCGCATGACCGCGATGGACTCGGCCTCGAAGAACGCGGGCGACCTGATCGATTCGCTCACGCTGACCTACAACCGCGCGCGGCAGGCCCGGATCACGAAGGAATTGATCGAGATCGTCTCCGGCGCCGCGGCGCAGGGCTAACCGAAGAACAACGACGGGAAAGAGGATACCCATGGCAGAAGCCGGCAAGAACATCGGCCACATCGTCCAGGTCATCGGCCCCGTGCTCGACATCGAGTTCCCCGACGGAGTGCTGCCGTCCATCTACAACGCCGTGATCGTCGAGGACGAGGGCAAGACGACCGGCGTGCCCATCGACGTCGTCACGGAAGTCGCGCAGCACCTGGGCGAAAACCGCGTGCGGTGCATCTCGATGAAGCCGACCGACGGCATGGTCCGCGGGATGAAGGCGACCGACACGGGAGCGCCGATCACGGTTCCCGTCGGCGACGAGACTCTCGGCCGGATCATGAACGTGATCGGCGAACCTGTCGACGAGCGGGGCCCGATCGAATCGAAGGAACGCTGGTCGATCCACCGCGACCCGCCGAAGTACGAGGACCAGTCGACCACGGTCGAGATGTTCGAGACGGGAATCAAGGTCGTCGACCTGCTCGAGCCGTACACGAAGGGCGGAAAGGTCGGCCTTTTCGGCGGAGCCGGCGTCGGCAAGACGGTCTTGATCCAGGAGCTCATCAACAACGTCGCCATGCAGCACGGCGGTTACTCCGTGTTCGCCGGCGTGGGGGAGCGGACCCGCGAGGGCAACGACCTCTACCTCGAAATGTCGGAGTCGGGCGTCATCACGCCCGGCGACACTTCCAAGTCGAAGGCTTCGCTCATCTACGGCCAGATGACGGAGCCGCCGGGCGCGCGCCTGCGGGTGGGACTCTCCGCGTTGACCGTCGCTGAGTACTTCCGTGACGTCGGCGGGCAGGACGTGCTCCTCTTCATCGACAACATCTTCCGCTTCACCCAGGCAGGCTCGGAGGTCTCGGCGCTTCTCGGGCGGATGCCCTCCGCGGTCGGCTACCAGCCGAACCTGGCCACGGAAATGGGAGAGCTCCAGGAGCGGATCACGTCGACGAGGAAAGGCTCGATCACGTCGGTGCAGGCGATCTACGTGCCCGCGGACGACCTGACGGACCCGGCACCCGCGACCGCGTTCGCCCACCTCGACGCGACGACCGTTCTGTCGCGTGCGATCTCCGAGCTCGGCATCTACCCGGCGGTCGATCCCCTCGACTCGACCTCCAAGATCCTCTCGCCCAGGATCGTGGGCGAGGAGCATTACGCCGTGGCTCGCGCGGTCCAGCAGGTCCTGCAGAAGTACAAAGACCTCCAGGACATCATCGCGATCCTCGGAATCGACGAGCTCTCCGACGAGGACAAGCTGACCGTGTCGCGCGCGCGCAAGATCCAGCAGTTCCTCTCGCAGCCCTTCCACGTCGCCGAACAGTTCACCGGCACGCCGGGCAAGTACGTTAAGGTGCCGGACACCATCCGCGGCTTCCGCGAGATCGCCGAAGGCAAGCACGACGCGCTCCCCGAGCAGGCCTTCTACATGCAAGGCACGATCGAGGAAGTGATGCAGAGGGCCAAGGAACTCGG
>DASQJK010000005.1:0-9866 GCA_035631095.1 Thermoanaerobaculia bacterium | reverse complement strand
TCTGGCGCGAGCGAATCTCGGAGGAAGGTGTGCAGTCGCTGCAGGAGTCGGTCGCCGACGCCGCGTGCACTCTCGCGGACGACATGGGCGCGGCCGCCATAGTCGTGTGCACGCAGTCCGGCTCGGCGGCGCGGCTGGTCGCGCGGCATCGGCCCCGGCAGCCGATCCTGGCCCTGACGCCGCTCACGGAAACGTGTCTGGGGTTGTCGCTCGTGTGGGGAGTCCTTCCGGTCCTCATCGAGCCGCCGAAGTCGACGGACGAGCTCATGGACCGCGTTCCCGCAATCGCCGTCGCGACCGGGCACGTCGGAAAGGGAGACCGGATCGTGATCACCGCCGGAATCCCGGTCGGCGTGTCGGGATCCACGAATACGATCAAGGCTGCGGTGGTCGAGTGAAGAGAGGCAGCCCGAGAAGGAGAAGGCCCATGAACCGGCGATTGCCTTTTGCCGCCTTCGTGCTCGCGCTGTCAGCATCGGCGAGTGTGCTCGCGCAGACGGCCGAGACCTGCGTCCGCATCGACATTCCTTATTCGCAGTTCCAGCTGCCGAACGGTCTGAACGTCGTGCTCCACGAGGACCACACCGTCCCCATGGTCGCGGTCGACGTCTGGTATCGCGTCGGCTCGGCGCGCGAAAAGCCCGGCCGCACGGGCCTCGCGCACCTCTTTGAGCACATCCTCTTCGAAGGGTCGAAGCACGTGAAGACGGGCGAGTTCGACACGCTCCTCGAAGCCGCCGGCGGCTCGAACAACGGATCGACGGCGAACGACCGCACCGATTACTACGAGGTCGTTCCTTCGAGCGCGCTCGAGCTGGCCCTTTTTCTCGAGTCGGACCGCATGGGGTATCTGCTCGACGTGCTCTCGCCGGCTCGCGTCGACCAGCAGCGCGACGTCGTCAAGAACGAGCGGCGGCAGAGCTACGAGAATCAGCCATACGGCGTCGTCGGGCTGGAGCTTCCCGGCCTGCTCTTCCCGCCCGGTCACCCGTATCACTGGCCCGTCATCGGTTCCATGGAAGACCTGACCGCCGCGAGCCATGAGGACATCGCGAACTTCTTTCGGGAGTATTACGGCCCCAGCAACTCGACGCTCGTCCTGTCGGGAGATTTCGTCGCCCCCGACGCGAGAAAGCTCGTCGAGAAGTGGTTCTCCGACGTGCAGCCGGGAAAGCGGCCGCCGCCTCTGCATGCGCCGCCGGCCGAGCTCACCTCGGAAAAGCGCGTGACCCTCGAGGACAAGGTGCAGCTGCCGCGGCTCTACATGGTCTGGATCACGCCGGCCCTCTTCCACCCGGGAGACGAGGCGCTGGACATCCTGGGAAGCATCCTCGCCTCCGGGAAGAACTCGAGGCTGTACAAGAGGCTCGTGTACGACCTGCAGATCGCGCAGGACGTCTCGGCGGTGCAGGCGTCCCAGGCCCTCGTCTCGACCTTCCAGATCACCGCCACGGCGAGGGCCGGCCATGCGCTTTCGGAGCTGGAACGAGTCATCCAGGAAGAGCTCGACCGGATCAAGGCGGAGCCGCCTTCGCGGCGCGAGCTCGATCGCGCGTTGAACGAGTACGAGGCGGACTTCTATCGGGGCCTCGAACACAACCTCTCGAAGGCGGAGCTTCTCAACTCGTACGACGCGTCGGTCGGGCGCCCGGACTTCGCCAACGAAGACCTCGCCCGGCACCGGGCGCTCGGCCCGGAAGACCTGATGAGCGTCGCGAGGCACGAGCTCCCAAATGACGCCAGGGTCGTCCTGTCGGTCGTGCCCACCGGAAAGAAAGAGCTAGCCGCAGCGGCCGCCGGGGGGACCGCGCGATGAGGCGCCGGCCGGCGGCCCGCGCGCTCGCCTGGATGCTCGCGTCGATCCTCGTTGCCGCGACCGCCCTCGCGCAGGCTCCCGCGTCGCCGGACCGCTCGCATCCCCCCGCGCCGGGACCGCCGCCGCCGCTCCGGCTGCCTCCCATCCAGAGGCTGAAGCTCTCGAACGGCGTGCCCGTGATCCTCGTCGAGCGCCACAAGGTGCCTCTGGTGGACGCTCTCGTCGTTTTTCGCGGGGGCGCCTCGGCAGACCCGCAGAACCGGCCGGGACTCGCCAACCTGACGGCGTCGCTGCTCGAGCGCGGCGCCGGATCGCGCTCCGCCCTGGAGATCTCCGACATCGCCGATTACCTCGGCGCGAATCTCTCCGCCGGCGCCGGCTGGGATTCGACGACGGTCGGGATCAACGTCCCTTCCGCGCGTCTGGAGCCGGGGCTCGCCCTTCTCTCCGATCTCGTCCTGAACCCGACGTTCCCCGCGCCCGAGGTGGAGCGGGTCCGCTCCGAGCTCTTGACCGAGATCCTCCAGTGGCGGGACGACCCGGAACAGCTCGCCTCCGTCGCGTTCTCGAAGGCCGTCTTCGCGGGCCACCCGTACTCGCGGGACATCCAGGGAAACGCCGTTTCCGTCCAGGCAGTCACCCGCGAAGAGATCCGCCGGTTCCATGCGGAGCGCTATGTCCCGGGATCGGCCGCCATCGTCGTGACCGGGGACGCCGTTCCGGCCACTCTCGTTCCCCTGCTCGAGGCCTCGTTCGGAAAATGGAAACCGTCGACGGCAGGCGCCGCGCCGTCCGTGGGGCAGGCGCGGCAGATCGCGAAACGCCGGGTGATCCTCGTCGACAAGCCCGACGCGCCGCAGTCGCAGATCCTGATCGGACGCGTCGGCCCGGCGCGCTCGACGCCGGATTTTTTTCCGCTCGTCGTGACGAACACGATCCTGGGCGGCTCCTTCACCTCCCGGCTCAACCACAACCTGCGCGAGACGAAGGGCTACACGTACGGAGCGTCTTCGCAGTTCGACTTCCGACTCTCGACGGGACCGTTCGTCGCCGGCGCGGCCGTGCAGACGGACAAAACGGGCCCCGCTCTCACGGAGTTCTTCAAGGAGCTGGACGCCATCCGCTCGGACGTTCCGGCCGACGAGCTCGCCCGCGCGAAAAACTACACGGCCCGCCGGTTCCCCGCCGCGTTCGAAACCGCCGGCCAGCTCGCCGGACGCGTACGCGACCAGTTCGTCTATGGTTTGCCGGACGACTACTTCGCGACCTACGTCAGCCGGATCGAAGCGGTCACGCCGGCGGACGTCCAGCGGGTCGCACGCGCGTGGATCGATCCCGCAGCAATGGTCGTCGTGATCGTCGGCGACCGCAAAAAGATCGAGGCCGAAGTGCGGGCTCTTCGCCTCGGGCCGGTCGAAGTGCAGTCGATCGACGACGTGCTGGGGCGCGCTCCGGGCCGCGGACGCTGACCGGGATGGCCATTCGACATCCTCCGGGCGGTGTGCGCCTGGAGCCTCCGCCGCGGACAAGCCCGAAGCGCAAGGCCGCGCCGAAACCGAGGAAGAGGCGCAGTCCTCATCAGAACAAGGCGCGGAACCTGGCGCTGGCGATCTTCTTCTTCATACTCGGAGTGATCGGAGTGCTCCTGCCGGTCGTGCCGCAGGTGCCCTTCTTCATCATGAGCCTGATCTTCTTCTCGCTGGTCTTCCCGAAAGTCCGGCGGGCGCTGCGCCGTTTCCTGCACCGGCACCCGAAGATCGCCCACGCTTACAAGAAGTGGCGCGACAAGGCGAGGCACAAGCGCCGCCGGAAGATGGCGAGGGAGAGAGAGACCGCGGGCGGGTGAGAAACCGCTTCGAGCCGCCCCGTCGCCGCCGTCCGCCTCCCTCGTCGGCACGCGGCGGCGATGCCTCCAAAGAGACCACCGCGCCGCCGCTGGTCGTTCGGTCGCAGCCGCGCTGTCTCATGAGTACGAGTCGGGTGTGCTCCCTCTCTCATCGCACTCCGAGTGAGGCGGCCGCGTCGCCGGGGCTACCGGTGAGGCATGAGTCTCACCGAGAGCCCGGGGCGCGGGGTCCAGCGGAGGGAGCCTCTCGGAGGTCGCACACCCCTCTGGTCCTCTCGCTCGACTGAGGCTGCGACCTCCGAGCGGAGCGGCGGCCAGGTTCCGTCTCCTGAGGGTGGGCCGCCGCGTCTCCCGGAGTCGGACCTCGCGACGCGGGCGACTCGAAGCGCCCTAATCCATCTGCCGGCGCAGCACCGTCGGGATGTCGAAGTCGTCGCGGGTCGTCGACGCGTTCGGGCCGAAGCCTCCGGAGTCGTCGCCTCGCAGGAACGTCTTGTGCGGGCGCGGCACCGCCGGGCGCGGCTGCTCGTCGTCGATCTGGAGGTTCTCCTCGAGGTCCGGGCGGTCGAAGCCGGTCGCGATGACCGTTACCTTGACGGCTCCCGCCATCGAGTCGTCGTGCACGCAGCCGAAGAGGATCTCCGCGTCGGGATCGGCCGCCTGCTGGATGATCTCGGCCGCCTCGTTCACCTCGTAGAGCGTGAGGTCGGGCCCGCCCGTGATGTTCATGAGCACGCCGCGCGCGCCCTCGATGGAAGCGTCCTCGAGTAGGGGCGAGGAGATCGCTGCCTGGGCCGCGTGGACGGCCCGGTTCTCTCCCGACGCCGTCGCGGTTCCCATGAGTGCGCGGCCCATGTCCGACATGATCTTCTTGACGTCGGCGAAGTCGAGGTTGATCTCGCCCGGACAGTTGATCAGGTCGGAGATGCCCTGGATCGCCTGCCGCAGCACGTCATCGGCGATCTTGAACGAGTCGGCGAGCGGTGTCTTGTTCTCGACGAACGAGAGCAGGCGCTGATTGGGGATCGTGATGAGCGTGTCGACGTGCTCGCGAAGCTCTTTGGCGGCGCGCTCCGCCTGCCGCATCCGCTTCTTTCCTTCGAACTGGAAGGGCTTGGTGACCACGGCGACCGTCAGAGCGCCGCTTTCCGCCGCGATCTTCGCGATGATGGGCCCCGCGCCCGATCCCGTCCCGCCTCCGAGCCCGGCCGCGATGAACACCATGTCGGCGCCTTTCAGCGCCTCCGCGAGCTTTTCCTGGTCCTCGAGCGCGGCATTGCGCCCGACGTCGGGGTCCGCGCCCGCGCCCAGGCCCTTCGTCAACCGCGACCCGATCTGCATCTTGATGGGCGCGACCGCCTTGCGGAGCGCCTGCAGGTCCGTGTTGCACGCCATGTAGTCGACGCCGCGAACGCCCGCCGCAATCATGCGGTTCACCGCGTTCGACCCTCCGCCGCCGATCCCGATGACTTTGATCAGCGCCGGAGAGGCGTCCCCGCCATCCAGCTCGATGGAGACCCGCCGCCGGTCTTCGTCGCCAACGAACTCGATCATTGCCTGTTCCCTCCGTCCCTCTCCCTTTCGCGCTCCGCGGCGTCGGCCGCTGCGCGCCTCGCTCAAAAGAACTCTCTAAAGAATCTGGAAACCGAGGATGTCATGCGGCCGATCCCTCTGCCGCGGCGGCGCGATGCCTTGTGGCGATGTCCGTAGAGCAACAGTCCCGTGGCGGTCGCCCACTCCGGGCGCGAGACGACGTCGACGAGGCCGCCGACTCCCGAGGGAATTCCGCGGCGCACGGGACCTTCGAAGATGCTCTCGGCGACTTCGACGATCCCTTCGAGCTCCGCCCCGCCGCCCGTCAGCACGATGCCCGAACGAATCTCCTTCTCGAGGCCGAGACGCACGAGATCTTCGCGCACGAGGCCGAGCAGCTCCTCCGCGCGCGGCTGGAGGATCTCGGAGAGCGTCGTCCGCGGGCAGAGCTTCGGCGCGCGGCCGCCGACCATCGGGACCTCGACCATCTCGTCCTCGCCGACGGCGGAGGTGAGCGCGCATCCGAATTTCTTCTTGAGGCGCTCGGCGTCGGTGATGGGAGCCCGCAGGACGACGGCGAGGTCGTTGGTAAAGTGGTCGCCGCCGATCGGGATGACTGCCGTGTGCGCGATCGAGCCGCGGTGATAGATCGCCACTTCCGTAGTCCCGCCGCCGATGTCGATCAACCCGATGCCGAGCTCTTTCTCGTCCGTCGTCAGCACGGCCTCCGCGGCGGCGAACTGCTCCAGGACGAGCTGCACGACCTCGATGCCGGCCTTGTTCGCGCAGGTGACGATGTTCGAGGTGACCGCCGTCGGCGCCGTCACGACGTGGACGTCCGCCTCGAGGCGAGCGCCGACCATCCCGAGCGGATCCGCGACCCCGTCCTGGCCGTCCACAGCGAACTCGCGGGGCACGACGTGGATAACTTCATGATCCTGAGGGATTTGCACGCCGCGAGCGGCGTCGATCACGCGGGCGACGTCCTCCTTCGTGATCTCCCGGTCCTTGCCCGCGACCGCGACGACGCCGCGGCTGTTGAAGGAGCGGACGTTCGACCCCGAGACGCCGACCCAGGCGCGAGCGATCTGGACGCCGGCCATGATCTCCGCTTCCTCGGCCGCGCGCTTGATCGCCTCGATCGTGGCGTCGACGTTGACGATGTTGCCCTTGCGAGTGCCGCGGTTCGCGGACGCACCCTTCCCGATGACGTCGAGCGTGCCGTTGGAATTCTGCTCGCCGATGAGAACGCAGATCTTCGTCGTGCCGATGTCGCAGGCGACGAGAAAATTTTCAGGCTTAGCCATCAGAGCGAGCTCCCCGCTCCGTATGCGCCTTCGAGAACGATGCGGTCCGCAAAACGCAGGTCTATGGCTCGCGCCTCCCAACCTCGACTGACGATGAGATCCCGCACCTTCAACAACGCACCGATCTTCTCCGGGGCGTCACGCCGGAGAACTCGAACCGGTCTTCGGAAGATGGAATCCATCATACCGAAACCACCGTCGGGCAAGGCATCAATTTCCGAGAGCGCGGAGAAATACTCCGGCAGCCGCGCGCGAAGATCTTCGAGAAGCGCGACGAGCTCCGGAAGCGCGCGCGGATCGGCGGAGACGAGCACATACTCGCCGCGGTCACCACGCGGATCGTACGGAGCGATCGTGTGACCTCGCGCGTCGAGCCAGAAGAGCCGGGAGTGATTCCGCAGCAGAGCGATCGGCCGTTTCTCGGCGACGCGGATCGAGAGGCCGTCCGGAAACCGCTTCGCGAGCGTCACGCGTTCGACCCACGGCTCCTTCGCGAGCCGTTCGGCGATCGGAGCGAGGTCGAGCAGGACGAGGTTGCGGGATCGCCACGGCTCGACCGCCTTCAGGAGATCTTCCGTACGCGACCGCTCGTTGCCGGTGATTTCGAAACGGTGGAGAGCGAACAGCGGGCCGGTGAGGAACCGCGCCGCGCCTCCCCCGGCCGCGACCGCGAGGACGGAGAGCAGCAGGGGGCCTCCCCACCGGAGGGGCTTCTTGCGCGGAGCGGCCCGTCCGCGGCGCAGGAACAGCGGTTCGCTATCCATTCCGGAGGTACTCCTCGCCGAACTTCACTACGTCGCCCGCGCCCATGGTCACGAGAAGGTCGCCGGCGCGGAGGTTCTTCTCGAGAATTCCGGCGGTCTCCGGCCGATTCGCGACGTACACGAGGTTTTTCTGCCCCGCCGTCCGGGCGGATTCGGCGATCAGGCCGCCCGTCACTCCGGCCATGGGCTTCTCGCGGGAGGGATAGACGTCCGTGACGATGGCGAGGTCGCAGCCCGTCAGCGCCTGGCCGAACTGGACGGCGAAATCCCGCGTGCGGGAGAAGAGGTGCGGCTGGAAGAGCGCCACGAGGCGCCGGTCGGGATAGACCTGCCGGGCGGAGGCCAGCGTGGCGGCGATTTCCGTCGGATGGTGCGCGTAGTCGTCCACCACGAGGACTCCGCCGCGCTCCCCCTTCGTCTCGAACCGCCGCACGACGCCCGTGAACTCGCTGATGGCCCGGGCAATCGTGGGAAACGGGATCGAGAGCTCCCGGGCGACGGCGATCGCCGCGAGAGCATTGGCCACGTTGTGGCGGCCGGGCAGGCGGAGGTGCACGCTGCCGAGCGACCAGGTTTCCCCTTCCCAGACTTCGAAGGTCGTGCCGGACGCCTCCAGGCGGATCTCGCGGGCCTGCAGGTCCGCGGCGGGCGACTCGCCGTAGGTGACGACCCTCCGTTTCACCCTCGGGATGACCTCGCGGACGCCGGCATCGTCCACACACGCGACGACCGCGCCGTAAAACGGGACGCGGTTGGCGAAAGTGACGAACGCGTCGAGGATGTCCGCCAGGTCGCGGTAGCAGTCGAGGTGATCCGCCTCGACGTTCGTGATCACGGCGACGACGGGCGTGAGCTCGAGGAACGAGCGGTCGAACTCGTCCGCCTCCGCCACGAGGAAGTCTCCCTTGCCGAGGCGCGCGTTCGTCCCGAGAATGCGGACCTGCCCGCCGACCACGATCGTCGGGTCGAATCCCGCCTCCGTCAGGATCATCCCGGTCAGAGACGTCGTGGTCGTCTTGCCGTGCGTTCCCGCGATCGCGACGCCCTGCTTCAGCCGCATGATCTCGGCGAGCATCTCGGCGCGGCGGATCACCGGTATCCCGCGCTCTCTGGCCGCGGCGACCTCGGGATTCGACTCCTGGACCGCGGAGGAGATCACGACCAGGTCCGCGTCGCGGACGTGCCTTGCGTCGTGTCCGTAGGCGATCCGCGCGCCGAGCTTCGTGAGCCGTTCCGTGTTCTCGGAGCGGGCCAGGTCGCACCCGGAGATTTCGAGAGGCGTCGAGAGGAGCAGGATCTCGGCCAGGCCGCTCATGCCGACACCGCCCGCGCCGACGAAGTGCAGGCGGCGCTGCCGGAGGAATCTCACGCCGCCCTCGGTGCCGACGACTCGGCCTCGAAGAGAAGGTCCGCGAGCCGCGTGGCCGCGTCCGGGACCGCCAGCGCCCTCGCCCTCCGGCCCATCTCGGCGAGCGCGCGCCGGTCGGCGAGGAGGCGGCGGATCGTGTCCGCGAGCCGCGCGCCGTCGAGCTCCCTCTCCTCGAGGGTCACGGCGGCTCCCGCCGCGGAGAACGCCCGGGCGTTGACGAGCTGGTGTCCGTGCGCGGCCGCGGCGAAGGGAACGAGGACGGCAGGCCGCCCGGCCGCCGCGAGCTCCGCCAGCGTCATCGCTCCCGCGCGCGCCACGACGAGGTCGCACCAGCCGAGCGGTTCCCAAAGCCGGGGCAAAAAAGCCTCCAGAGACCAGCCTTCCGGCACCGTCCCGTACAGCGCCCGTGTCGATTCCAGGTGCTTGTCTCCGGTCTGGTGGATGCCGACGATCCCGTCTCGCGCCAGCTCGCCTGCCGCGGCGGCCATCGCGCGGTTGAGCACGGCCGAGCCCTGGCTTCCGCCGAAAACCAGCACGCGCGGCGGCCCTCCCGCCGGATGGGAATCGAGGTCGGGGGCGACGAAGAACTCGGGACGGACGGGCGTACCGGTGACGGAGCCGGGCCGCCGGAGGGTCGCGTTTGCGGCGGCAACGCCGACCGCGGTGCGTGTCGCGATTCGGTTCAGTCCGCGGGTGGAAACTCCGGGGAGGGCGTCGGAGTCGTGGATGAGCGTGGGGATGCCGAGCGAACGGGCCGCGAGAAGCACGGGGACGCTCACGTACCCGCCCATACCGGCGACGGCGCGCGTGCGGTAGCGCCGGAGGATCCGCCGCGCCTGGAAGAACCCCCGCGGCAGCTGCAGAAGAGCGCGGATTTTGTCCGCAAGACTCTTTCCGACGAAACCCGAAGCGGCAATCGACTCGAGCGTGAACCCCGCTTCGGGAACGAGCCGGGTCTCCAGCCCTTCGCTCGTTCCCACGAAGATGAGCGGCGCGGAAGGCCGCCGCGCCTGGACCTCGCGCGCGAGGGCGATTCCCGGAAAAATGTGCCCTCCCGTCTTTCCGGCAGCAATCACGTAGGCCCCGATCGGATTTCGCACGCAGCAGTTATCAGCTATCAGCTCTCACTACCAGACGCCTGTCACCTGTCACCCATCACCTATCACCTTCGTGGGGCGCCACCTCGTGCTGCGAGACATTGAGAATGAGTCCCGCTGCGATCCAGGAGGCG
>DASQJK010000004.1:0-24412 GCA_035631095.1 Thermoanaerobaculia bacterium | reverse complement strand
CGACCCTCTGGTTTCGCAACACGTGGTCGTGGGGCCGGACGGGCGAGGGGTACTGGCCGAAGCCGCGCATCGCACAGCACGGTCCCGGAGCGCTCGTCGCGCACCACGAGGACCTCGGGCGTTTCCACCGGTATGCCGAGGCCTCAGCGCGAGCGGAGCGCCCGGAGCTTCTCTTCACCGACAACGAGACGAACGTCGAGCGGCTCTTCGGCGCTCCGAACGGCTCGCCCTGGGTGAAGGACGCCTTTCACGAGCTCGTCGTCCACGGCCGCGCCGACGCCGTCAATCCCGCGCGCACCGGAACGAAGGCGGCGGCCCGGTACCGTCTCGACGTCCCAGCGGGCGGGGAACGGGTCGTGCGGCTGAGGCTGTCGGCGGCGGGCGCCGGCTCGGCGGCCGGGCCCCCGTTCGGGCCCGAGTTCGACCGCGTCTTCGTCGAGCGGCAGGTGGAAGCAGACGCGTTCTACGCATCGCGCCTTCCGTCGAATCTGTCGGCCGAGGAGGAGCGGGTCGCGCGGCAGGCGTACGCCGGACTTCTGTGGTCGAAGCAGTTCTTCCACTTCTCCGTCAAGGACTGGCTCGAGGGCGATCCCGGCCAGCCTCCCCCGCCGGCCCGCCGCCGGGAGGGACGCGACTGCGCGTGGACACACCTGTACAACCGGGACGTCCTCTCCATGCCGGACAAGTGGGAGTACCCGTGGTACGCCGCGTGGGACCTCGCCTTCCACATGGTGCCCTTTGCGCGCGTCGATCCCGAGTTTGCCAAGCAGCAGCTCATCCTCCTGCTGCGCGAGTGGTACATGCACCCGAACGGGCAGATCCCGGCGTACGCGTGGGCAGTCGGCGACGTGAACCCGCCCGTGCACGCGTGGGCAGCCTGGCGGGTGTACAAAATCACGGGTGCGCGGGGGGGACGCGATCGCGTCTTTCTCGCACGGGTGTTCCAGAAGCTCCTCATGAACTTCACCTGGTGGGTGAACCGCAAGGACCCGGAGGGCCGCAACCTCTTCGCCGGCGGCTTCCTGGGACTCGACAACATCGGCGTCTTCGACCGGTCGGCCGAGCTTCCGACCGGGGGGCACCTCGAGCAGGCGGACGGCACGGCCTGGATGGCTTTCTTCTGCGCGACCATGCTCTCGATGGCCCTCGAGCTCGCGAGCGAGGACCCGGCGTACGAGGATGTCGCGTCCAAGTTCTTCGAGCACTTCGTGGCGATCACCGACGCGATGAACTCGCTCGGCGGCATGGGTCTCTGGGACGAGCAGGACGGCTTCTACTACGACCAGCTCCACGTGGACGACCACTCGATACCGCTGAAGCTGCGGTCGATCGTCGGGCTCATCCCGCTCTTCGCCGTCGAAATCCTCGAGGAGGACGTCATCGCGAAGCTCCCGGGCTTCCGCAGCCGGATGAACTGGTTTCTCGAGAACCGTCAGGACCTCGCCAAGAACATCTCTTACATGGCTGCGGCGCAAGAAGACGAGGACTCGCACCGGCTCCTCGCGATCCCCTCGCGCGAGCGCCTCGAGCGGGTGTTGCGCTATCTCCTGGACGAGAGGGAATTTCTCTCGCCGCACGGGGTGCGCGCCCTCTCGCAGATCCACAGAGACTCGCCCTACGTCTTCGGCGTGGGCCGAGAGGAGTACCGCGTCGCATACGATCCGGGCGAGTCGACGACGGGGCTCTTCGGCGGCAACTCGAACTGGCGCGGGCCGATCTGGTTTCCCGTCAACTATCTGATCGTCGAAGCGCTGCAGCGCTATCACCACTTCTACGGCGATGATCTGCGGGTCGAATGCCCGACGGGATCGGGCGTGCTCATGAATCTCGGCGAGGTCTCCCACGAAATCTCCCGGAGGCTCGCGTCCGTTTTTCTTCCCGACGCGAGCGGCGGGCGGCCGTGTCACGGCGGCGATCGCCGCTTCGCCGAAGACCCGAACTGGCGCGAGCTCGTGCTCTTCCACGAGTATTTTCACGGCGACACGGGGCGGGGCGTCGGCGCCAGCCACCAGACCGGCTGGACCGCGCTCGTGGTCCGATGCCTCGAAGACCTCGCCTCCTCGCGCAAAACCGTCAGAATAGCCTCCGAATCCGCAAAGCCCGCCGAGACCGGCAAAAGGAAGGTCCGCCCATGAGCGCTCCCGCCGCGCAAGCGCCCCGAACGGCCGCCGCGAAGACGGCGGGCGCGGTCAGGAAGGTCGTTCCGAAGCACCACGCGCTGGTGCGCCTGTCGCACTGGCTGAACGTCCCCATCCTGCTCGCGCTGATCGCGAGCGGGCTCTCGATCTACTGGGCCTCGCCCGTGTTCACCCACGCGCCGGCCGCCGGCTCGAACAGCCGCGAGTACCTCTCCGACATCGGGATCTGGGTGGCGCGCCATGCGCCCGTCCTCGTCGGAAAAGGAAATCCCGCCGCGTGGGTGTACGACCGCTTCGGCATCGGGATCTTTCACCTCGCGCAGGCGCTGCGCCTTCACTGGCTCTTCGCGTACCTCTTCATGGCGAACGGACTGCTCTATGCGATCGGCCTGGCGGCAGGCGGAGGGTACCGGGCGCTGCTGCCGCGCGGGTCGGATCCCGCGGACGCGCTGCGGATGATGCGCTACTACGCTGGAGTGATCCCGGCGAAGGTGCTGCGTCGCCCGTGGCCCCATCCGCCTCTGCGATCCAAGTACAACGCCCTCCAGCGCGGCGCCTATTTCTCGATGCCCGTGCTCGGCCTTCTCGCCGTGGCGAGCGGCTGGGCGATGCACAAACCGGCGCAGCTTCCCTGGCTCGAGCGCCTCTTCGTCAACTACAACGGCGCTCGCATCGTTCACTTTGCGGTCATGGTGATCTTCGCCGCATTCATCATTCCCCACGTCGTGCTCGTCATCGCCGACGGGTGGGACACTTTCCGTTCGATGATCACCGGCTGGTCGGAGCGGATCGGAGGCGGCCATGGCCGGAACTGAGAAGGACAAGACGCGGCCCCCCCGACGGTCGCTCGCGGACCGCATCCGGGAGCCCGAGGAGCGCGCGATCGAGATTCCCGCGGGCGCCGCCCGGGCGCGGAGCCGCCGCGATTTTCTTCTGTTCGGCGCGGGAGCGCTCGCGGCCGCGGGAGGGCTCTGGTGGCTGCTCCCGGACGACACGAAGCAGCAGCACCTGACCACCGCGCTGCGCGAGCGGGTCGACTCCCTCCAGGCGCGTCTCGGCGCCACGCCCGAGCGGCGGGAGAAGTTCCTGGACCGCGCGCTCACGTTCGACGACGACGTCGCCGAGGCGCTGTACTCCCCCACTCGCACCGTGCGGACGTACTCGCGCGCCCAGACCACCCCGCTCCGCAACAACTACAACGGAAGGACCCCGGGTCCCGGGTACCTTCCCGGCTGGAACCTCCAGCTCGCCGGGCTCGCCTCCGGAAAAAACGAGCGGCTCTCGATCGGGGACCTGCTCGCCCGATTTCCGCGGCGGGATCAGGTGACGCGGCTCTGCTGCGTCGAGGGCTGGAGCGCGGTCGCGTGGTGGGGTGGTTTCGGCTTCGCCGACTTCCTCAAGGCGTACCCGCCGGCGCCGGAAGCGCGGTGGGCGAAGATCGACTCCGCCGTGAACCTGGACGGCTCGGGAAACCCTGACCCGTACTACGTCTCGATCGACCTCGACACGGCGAGGCATCCGCAGAGCCTCCTCGCGACCCACTTTTCCGGAAAGCCGCTGCCGCTCGAGCATGGCGCTCCGCTCCGGCTCGTCGTCCCCATGAAGCTCGGGTTGAAGAACATCAAGGCGATCACGTCGATCGAGTACACCGACGAGGAGCCGCCGGACTACTGGGCCGAGCGCGGTTACTCGCGGTATGACGGCTTGTGAGTGTGAGAGGAGCTGAGATGAGCAGGAGCTTCCTGGTGGTCCTCCTTTTTTTCGGGTGCGCCGCGCTGCGTGGCGGGGACAGGACGGGACCAGCTTTTGCGGTCGCTCCGCCGGGGCCGGGCGGCGCTCGAAGCCTCACGCTCGCTCCCGACCTTTCGTTCACGGACGACTCTTCGAGCAACTTCCCCATCCGGGGATCGGACCTTTCGGACGGCCGGGTTGCCTCCGATCGGCCGACCGCCGTCTTCTTCGGGACGGCGCACTGCTGGAACACCAACCGGGAGGCGGAGCGGTTCGTCGCCCTGTACGCGAAGGCGAAGGAGACGGCGCGGTTCATCGTCGTCGACCTCGAGCATCCCTCCGCCGACCAGAAGACGCTCGTCTCGCGCCTCTATTCGGGGCTCATTCCGACCGTCGCCTTCCTCGACCGGACGGGCGCGGTGGTCTACGACCGCGCCGGCGAAACGGCCGGGAAGCGCGGCGACACGACCCGCCTCGAGGAGCTCCTCAGGAACGCCGCCTCGGCCGCCCGCTGACCGCGGCGGGACCGGTCTTCCCGCGCGAGGCCGCGCGGAGCGGCGGCTCGAAAGACCGGCCAAGGGCCTCGATCGTCGCGAAGTGCTCCGCGGCGAGCTTCTCCAGGAGGGAGGCGCCCCGGCGGGTCATGGTGACGAATACCCGGCGGCGGTTCGTCTCGTCGCGCCGCCGCCGGACGAGCCCCGCCGCCTCGCATCGGTCGACGAGGCCGACGGCGCTCTGGTGCCGGATCTGAAGCCGCTCGGCCAGGTCAGCGATCGACGGGGCCCGGCCGGGGTCGCCCCGGATGAAGAGGAGCAGCTGGTACTGGGTGGGTGAGACTCCCGCCGAGCGAGTGATCTCCTCGGAGGCGGCGAGAAAACGCCGCAGCGCGTAGCGCCACTCGGCCAGGGAGCGGAAATCCTCGTCCGTCGGCGCCCCGCGCTTTCCTCCGGCCACGGCCGTCATTCTATACATCGTGCTACGATATATTCACTGTGATGGAGGACAGTACAGATGAAACGCGCCCGCCTGCTCTCGATCGGCTCGCTCTCCCTCGCCCTCGCCTTTTCCCTTTCGGCAGCCTGTAAGGCCAAAGCGCCCAAGACGACGGAGGCGGCCAGGCCCGCTCCGCTCGCCTCGACGGAGGTCAAGGCGCCCTCGGCCTCACCCACCGATGTCGGATCGCCCGCGAACACCGACAACTTCGGGAAGGCCATTCGAGACGCCTTCTACGACTACGACGCGGCATCGCTTCGAGAAGACGCGCGGGCTGCGCTCGCGAAAGACGCCGAGTGGCTCAAGAGCCATCCGACGGCCAAAGTCATCATCGAGGGCCACTGCGACGAGCGCGGCACCGACGAGTACAACATGGCGCTCGGCGACCGGCGAGCGAACGCGGCCAAGGAGTACCTCGCCGCGCTGGGCGTCGACGAATCCCGGTTCAAGACGGTCTCCTACGGGCGCCAGCGGCCCTTCTGCACCGACGAGAACGACGCCTGCTACCAGGAGAACCGGCGTGCGCACTTCCTCGTCTCGATGAAGTGAGCGGCGGCCGCCGCCCGGGCGGCACGATCCTCGCGATGAGCCGCCCGCGGTGACGGAGCCGGAACCGCCGCAGCTCGCCGACGAGAGCCGCTGGTACACGGAGCACGCCGCGCTCCTGATCAGTACGCTCAAATGGGCGCTTCTGGGGGCCGCAGCGGGGGTCTGTGTCGGTGCAGCGACTCGAGGGTTCCTCTGGAGCCTCGCCGCGGGTGCGAGTCTCGTCGCGCGGCTCCGGCTCGGCCCCTTCCCTCCCTACGTCCTCCTCGTCCTCGCGCTTCCCGCCTGCGCTTGGATGATCCGGACGTTCGCGCCGTCCGCGCGCGGCCACGGGACGGAGGCCGTGATCGCGGCGATCCACCAGGACTCCGGGAAAGTGGAATGGAAGGTCGCGCCCGTGAAGCTTCTGGCGACGGTCGTCACGCTCGCCTTCGGAGGGTCGGTCGGAAAGGAGGGCCCCTGCGCGCAGATCGGCGCGGCGATCACGTCGCTTTTCGCCGACGTCCTGCGTCTCTCCCCGGAGGACCGGCGGCGCCTCGTGATCTGCGGCGTGGGCGCCGGCTTCGCGGGCGTGTTCGGAACGCCGATCTCCGGCGCCCTGTTCGGGATCGAGGTGCTTTATCTCGGCCGGATCGAGTACGCCGTGCTTTTCCCGTGCGTCGTCGCGGGCATCGTCGCGCACCTGGTCTGCGGCGTCGCTCCCCCGGTGGCCGTCGTCCACGAGAGCATCGCGACTCTCGGACGGACCGAGATCGTCCTTCTCTCGATCGCGTTCGGCGGTATCTGCGGAATCGTCGCGCTCACGCTGATCGAGACGATGCGCGGCCTCGAAAAAGCGCTCCGAATGCTGGGCGATCACCCGTACTGGATCGCCGCGGGCGGCGGCGCGTTCCTCGCGATCTTCTACGGCGTGTTCGGAACGGCGTACGCGGGTCTCGGCGTGCCGACGATCGAGGCCGCCGTCGCGGGCGTCTTCCGGCTCACGGTGTTGGCATTCCTTCTGAAAATCGTCGCGACTTCCGTGACCCTCGAGACGGGCGGCAGCGGCGGCATCGTGACCCCACTCTTCTTCATCGGTTCCACGGCGGGCGCGGCCTTCGCGCAGGTCTTTCATCTTCCCGTCGGGGCCTTCGCGGCATTCGGATTCGTGGCGGTCCTGGCCGCAGCGGCCAACACCCCGATCGCGGCAATGGTCATGGGAATCGAGCTCCTGCCCGGAGCCGTCGGCGTCTATGCGGCGCTCGCTGCGGGGACGGCGTTCCTGCTCGTCGGCCACCGGAGCGTCTATGCCAGCCAGAAGATCGGCCTGTCGAAGTCCGCTGGCCTCGACGTGAAGATGGACATCGCGGTGGGCGAGCTCACGCGCTCCGGCATGACCATCCGCGAGGGAAGCCTGACGGAGCGCGTTCACAGGCGGCGGAGGCGGCCTCCGAAGGGTGAATCCGACCCTCCTGGCGGCGCGTAACCTTCCTGTCGGCACTGGAATCAAAGACTCGCCGGCGGGGTTTTTCCGGTGCCGGCATTCAGGAGGCATTTCCTTGAGATCGCAGCGCAGGCTCGCTTTTGCCCCGACTCTGGCCCTTTTCGCCTTTCTCGCCGCCTCGGCTCTGGCCGCGGCTCCCCGAACGGAGAAGGCTTTCTTCGCCGGGGGTTGCTTCTGGTGCGAGGAAACGGCCTTCGAGGGCGTTCCCGGCGTGATCTCCGTCATCTCCGGCTACACGGGCGGGCAGAAGAAGAACCCGACATACGAGGAGGTTTCCGCCGGCGGGACCGGCCACGCCGAGTCCGTCGAAGTCACATACGACCCGGCGAAGATCTCCTACGAGAAGCTGCTCCAGATCTTCTGGCACAACGTCGATCCGCTCCAGGCCAACGGCCAGTTCTGCGATCACGGCACCCAGTACCGCTCCGCGATCTTCTACGCGAACGAGGCGCAGCGCGCCGCCGCGGAAGCCTCGAAGCGCAAGCTCGAGGAGGAGTCGCGGTTCAAGGGAAAGATCGTCACGCAGATCGTCCCGGCCTCGACTTTCTATCCCGCCGAGGAGTATCACCAGGACTTCTACAAGAAGAGTCCGCTTCGCTACAGGACTTACCGCGCCGGCTGCGGCCGCGATGCCCGCTTGAAGGAACTGTGGGGCGCGGAAGGAGGAGGTGCCCATTGAAGACGAGAACGACGGCGAACGTGATCGTGGCGGCGGTTTTTTCGCTGAGCGCGGCGCTCGCCGCGGCCCAGGCGCCCGCGAAAGGCTGGACGGGAACTTTCCAGAAACCGGCGGACGCGGAGCTCAAGGCGCGGCTGACGCCGCTTCAATACGACGTGACGCAGCACGCCGGGACCGAGCGCGCTTTCTCGAACGAGTACTGGGACAACAAGCGGCCCGGCATCTACGTCGACATCGTGTCCGGTGAGCCGCTGTTTTCTTCCCTCGACAAGTACGACTCGGGCACGGGCTGGCCGAGCTTCACGCGCCCGCTCGAGAAGGAGAACATCCGCTCGGGCAACGACCGGCTCATGGGCTTCCTGGGAGCGGAGGTGCGTTCCACGCACGCCAACTCTCACCTGGGGCACGTCTTCAACGACGGCCCGCCGCCGGCGGGGCTGCGCTACTGCATGAACTCGGCGGCGATGCGGTTCATCCCTGCGGAAAAGCTGGTGGAAGAGGGCTACGGAAAATACGCTCCGCTGTTCCAGAAATCGGCGAAGAAGTAACTGGGCGAGCGGTCTACCGCCCGTACACGATCCACCCCGCCGTCACGACCCAGGCGAGGACGATGATCAGGATCCACGGATCGTCGATCAGGAGCGCCCGGGTCGGGTTCCCTCCGCCGCCTTTGCGATAGACGAGCCGCACGTAGCGGGCGATCCCGAGAACGACGAACGGGACCGTCAAGGCGAACGAGTGTCCGCCGTGCATCTCGCGCGTGGCCGGCGTCACGCTGTACGCCGTGTAAGCCGCCACGGTCGCGAGCGCCGTCACGACGAAAAGGAAGTCCAGTCCTTCGACGCCGTAAGCGGCGAGAGCGGGCCGATGCTCCGACGAGGATGAGGCTCCTCCCGCGTTCTGGAGCTCCCACTGCCGTTTGCCGACGACGAGAAAGAGCGCGAGGAGATACGCGCATCCCATGAGAAACGGCGATGGCGCTACCCCTGCCAGCGCCGCTCCGGCGAGGGCGCGCAGGGGAAGGCCGGCGGCCACGATCAGCGCCTCGAGGAATGGAATGCGCTTGAGCCAGAGGCTGTACGCGATCATGAGCGCCGCGTAGAGCGCGGTCCAGGCGCCGAAGCGCGAGTCGAGCACGAAGGCGGCGGCGATGCCTCCGGCGCCGAGCACCCCCGAGGCCGCCAGTGCCGTTCCGACCGACAGCGCTCCCGTCGCGAGAGGACGGTGCCGCTTGACGGGATGCGCGCGGTCGCGCTCTCGATCCATGACGTCGTTGACGAGATAGACGGAGCTCGTGACGGCGCAGAACACGAGCAGCCCGGCCGCGGCGAGCCACCATCCCTTCGCCGAGCCGAGCGCGCCGCCGAACAGAAACGGCAGCGGCAAAACGAGGTTCTTGACCCACTGCGCCGGCCGGAGCGAGGCAAGAAGGGCGCCGCCGAACGGTCGCGCAGCCACAGCCGCGTCCCGATCCGACCTGGATGCCATGAGCCTTCATTATGGGGTCAGTCGCGTAAATAGGTATTTGCGAATACCCGAACGCGCGACTGACCCCAATTACCGGAGGTCCTCTTTCTGGAGCGCCGTGTTGATGGCGAAGCCGGCTTTGGCCCCCTCGGCGGCAGCGACGACGACGAGTTGGACGTCGTCGCTCGCGTCTCCCGCGACGTAGAGGCCGGGGACGCGCGTGCCCTCGAACTTGTTCGTTCTTGCGGCGCCCCGGCGGTCGAACTCGCAGCCGAGCCGCTCGGCAAGCGGAGATCGCTGGTGCGCGCCCGAGTGGAAGAAAGCCGCCTTCCGGTCGAGCGGCTCGCCGCGGGCGAACACGATGCGCTCGAGACGCCCGTCCGTTCCCTCGAACCGCGCCACTCTCTCGCGGCGCAGCGCGATTCCGTTCGCGGACAGCCGTTCCGCTTCGTGCCGCGCGAGGCGGCGCCCGTCCGTGCACAGCACGACGTCGGCGCTCCACGTCTTCAACCCCAGAGCGAGGCCGACCGAGGCGTGGTCGCAGCCGTAGACCGCCAGCGGAAGGTCTCGCGACTCCCACCCGTCGCAGTAGGGACAGTGGAAGAGGCTGCGGCCGTACATCTCCCTGGCGCCCTCGACGTCCGGCAGACGGTCCACCACGCCCGTCGCGAGAAGGAGCTTGCGGCAGGTGAGGCGCCGCCCGTCGCTCAGCGCTACGTCGAAGCCTCCCGAGGTCACCTGCGCGTCGGTGACCTGCCGGAGGATGATTTCGACCCCGTATTGCTCCAGCTCCCCCCGCGCCAGTCGCAGGAACTCCGCAGGAGGAATGCCGTCGCGCGTGAGGAACCCGTGCATCGCGTGCGAGGAGGCGTTGCGCGGCTGGCCGAAGTCGCAGACCAGAACGCGCCTCCGGCAACGGCCGAGGATGAGCGCCGCGGAGAGACCGGCGGGGCCGCCGCCGATCACGATCGCGTCGTACGCAGGAGAACCTGAGGCGGAATCGGCGGGCATCCGCGCCTCGACTGCAGCGCTCGTGCCATCGGAGTGTGTCCGCCGGTTACAATCCGAAAACTTCGAAGGAGCGCACGAATTTGGCGCAACCCGGGACCCTGATCGAAGGCAAGTACGAGATCCTCGGAAAGCTCCGCGAGGGGGGCATGGGGGCCATTTACAAGGTCCGCCACCGCCTCCTGGACGAGATCCGGGTCATCAAAGTCATGCGCCCGCAGATCCTCTCGAACGAGGAGATGAAGCGCCGCTTCGTCGAGGAAGCGCGCACCGCGACCAAGCTGAAGCACCCGAACATCTGCACCATCTACGACTTCGCGCTGGACGAGGACGGCACCGCCTACCTCGTCATGGAGTTCATCGACGGCGTTACGCTCGCCGACCTCTTTCGCACGCCCGACCCTCCGGGCCTCGCGGTGACGCTGGAAGTCGCGCATCAGGCCCTGCTCGCGCTCGGGTACCTGCACCGCCGCAACGTCGTCCACAGGGACATCGCGCCAGACAACCTGATGCTGACCTCCGACGAAGAGGGCCGCCCCCTCATCAAACTGATCGACCTCGGCATTGCCAAGGCCCTCGACAGCAAGAGCGGCGACATGACGTCCACGGGGGTCTTTCTCGGGAAGCTCAAGTACGCGTCGCCCGAGCAGTACGGAGCGCTGCCGGCGGGGGAGAAAATCGACGGGCGCAGCGATCTCTACTGCCTGGGCGTCGTGATCTACGAGCTGCTGACCGGCGTCCGGCCCTTCACCGGCGACACGCCTGCCGAGATGCTTCGCTCCCACCTCTTCCAGCCGCCGCTTCCGTTCTCGCAGACCGATCCGGCCGGAAAGGTGCCGCCGGACCTTCGCGCCGCGATCATGAAGGCGCTCGAGAAGAAACGGGAGGACCGCTTCGCCTCCGCCGAAGAGTTCGACCGGGAGATCCAGCGGCTGAGGACTCAGCTCGCCGCGGCCGACGACCCCGACGCGACCATCGCCCTCGTGTCGACGGTTCGCAGGAGCCGGGAGATCGTTCCGGGACTGATCACGCCGAGCGCCCAGGACCGTATCGACGTCCGCTTCAAGGCGCACGCCACTCCGCATCCTTCGAAGCCCGGACTGACGACTCCGCCGGTCTCGGAGCTGGAAAAGACGGCACGGAGCCCGGATCAGGACAGCGTCCCGACGGCTCCGCTCCAGGCCCCTCCGCGCCGGCGCCTGGGCCCGCTCGCGATCGGTCTCCTCGTCGCCATCGGTCCGGCAGCCGCGCTTATCTACTTCCGATCCGCACGCACGCCTCGCAGAGTGGAACCGGCGATACCGGGGGTCGCCGCGCGCAACGTCGTTCGGCCGACCGAAGAACCCGCGCACGGGCGGTCCGCCACTGCGCCGGCGGAGACGGCGGAGCGGCGAGCCGCGCTGCCCCCGCAGTCTGCCGCCACCGAGCCGCCCCTGTCGGCCAGCCCCGCTCCCCCCGAGGCCGCTCCGATTCCACCGGCCGCCGCGGTAGCCCCTCCTGCGGGCGCTTCCCTCCGGCCGACTTCCGCACCCCGGCGGCCGACGGCCACACCGCGGCCCAAGCCGACCGCGCCGCTCCTCGTGGCTCAAAGGACCGACTCCGGCGGCAGGGCGGTCTCCGCCCCGACCTCCGAGCCTCCGGCGGTCCCGGCGGTCGCCTCCCCGGCGCCGGCGACCCGGACCGCTCCCTCGCCTGCTCCGCCGACGAGCGCGCCCCGCCCGGCGCCCACGGCAGCGACGGCGTCGTCCGAGACCGCAGCTGCGCCCTCATCGGAACAGGACCGCATCCGCGACGTCATCAAACGGTACGAGCGCGCCCAGAACACGCTCGACGCGGATCTCTACGCGCGCGTATATCCCGGCGCCAACCGCGCCCGGATCCAGTCGGCGTTCGAGAACTTCAGCTCGCAGTCGGTGACGCTCGACCAGATCCGCATCGAGGTGCAGCCGGGTGGCACGCGCGCCGTCGCGCACGTCCACGAGAAGCGCGTCGCCGTGCCGCGCGTGGGAAGCGAACAGAGGCTCGAAGGCGAGCGGACGATCGTCCTGCAGAAGCAGGGCGACGGGTGGGTGATCGCGTCCCTGCAGTAACGGCTTCTTAGAAGTTGTACTCCGCCGCCACCAGGGGCGCGAACTTCGACTGCAGGCCCCGGTTGTTGAGCGAGAACAGCCCGTTGAAGGTCAGCAGCAGGTTCCCCACGGGGCTCACCCGGAAGCCGATCGAGCCGAGCCAGCTCGTCGGGTTCCCGCTCGACGCTCCGAGCTGCGGCAGCGTCGCCTCCCGCAGGTCCACCGGCGTCGTAGCGGGGTTCACGTTGTACTGGAACACGGTGTTCTGCTCCTGCAGGATCTGGCCGTGTCGAAAGGTGCGCCCGAGCGCGTCGACCACGAACGTGAAACGGGGGTTGAGCGCCCAGTCGAACCCGGCCGACACGTTGATCTCGTCGGGGATGATGTCCTTCTTGCTCGACCACGTGTAGCCGGCGTTCAGGTGCGGCGAGAAGGTCCCGAGGTGCGCGGAGCCGATGAGGAATCCCCGGACCTGCGTCGTCCCGGTGCCGAGAAGGTCCCGTTCCTCGCCGGTCGGCAGCCTCGCCTCGACGCCGAGGGCGCCGCCCGCGACGTTGCCGCTCGTCAGGCGGTACTTCCCCCGAACGACGACGTCTCCGATCCCCGAAGCGCTCCCCGACTGCTGGAAGGTCGCGGAGTCGCCCCCGCCGACGAACGTGTGAATGCCCGCGGTGCTGGTGCTTCCCCCCGTCGCGAGCCGGTTGATCGTGGCGTCCACGCGCGCCTGGATCTGCGTGCGGACGATCGGAACCGCCGCGCCGACGTCGAGGCGGTCCGTGACTCCATAGCTGAAGTTGAAGGCCGTTATGTCGGACTGGATCTTCAGAAACATCCTCGTCTGGATGACGTCGCCTTCGAAGAAGGGAGCGAGGCAGCAGGGCGACGGCGGCAGGTCCTGGTGGCGGAACACGATGGCGATGTCGCCGTCCCGCAGATTGAGCGCGTCGATCTTGTCGAAGCTGAAGTGGCTGTAGTTCAGGCCGAAGCTGAACTTGTTCTTGCCGTTGCTGTCGGCGCGCTCCGAATAGATCGGCCCGAAGCTGTCGGACGCGCGAGTGAAAGTCCCGAGCGCGGGGTCGTAGTTGTAAGTGAATCCGCCGGAGGAAGACGCCAGGGGAAACGTCGAGAGCTGTACCGCGAGCTCGGAGTTGAGCTGCTCGAGCGGCACGATCGACTGGTCTCCGATAAAGTGGTGCGAGTGGCTGGGGAACGGCGAGCCGGCAGGAGGATCGGCGAGCGTAATGCCGTTACGCACGAAATCCGTCAGCAGGTCTCGCAGGTTGAAGCTCTGCGCGGCCGCCGGCAACGGCGCGAGGCAGGCGAACACGATAGCGAGCGCGGCGCGGCGTAGCCTCATGCGGGTTCTCCTTCGTGAATCTCTCGTTTTGGTGGAGGGTACGGGCGCCGGTCCCACCGGTCAAGGGGAATCGCTCGCGCGAATCAGCGGCGCGAGAGCTTGCGGTACTGCTGGAGATGCCGCAGCGCGGCCGCGGTTTCGCCCAGCCGAATGCAGAGGTGCGCCGCGTTGTAGTGCGCGTCGGCGTTGTCCGGGTCGAGAGCCACGGCCATGCGGTACGCGTCGAGCGCTTCGCGCCCTCGACCGAGATCCTCCAGAGCGACCGCGAGGTTGAACGCGGCCGTGGCATTGCCGGGCTCGACGGCGAGCGCCCGCCGGTAACGCGGCTCCGCGCCCGCTGGATCTCCCGATTCGTGGAGGAGCCGCCCGAGGTTGACGTGCGCGTCGCCGTGACCCGGCGCAAGCTCGATCGCGCGCCCGTACGCCTGCTTCGCCTCTTCCGGCGCGGAGGCGTCGAGCTCGCAGCCGAGCGCAAACCAGTCGTCGGCCGACATCTCGTCGGACTCGCGGCTCGCGGCGCGAAAGGCGCGTCTCGCGAGCGGAGCGGCTTTCTTCGCGATCTCGGATACCCCGAAATCGAGGAGCGTCTGTCCCGTGTCCGCCTGCCAGGTCGCCTGCCCGTCGCCCGCGAGCACCTCGTCGCCCTGCGCCATGATGCGAAGGCCGGTCAGCCGCCGCCCCGGCGGAAGCTGCTCGCGAAGCCTCCCGAGCGCGCGCCGGACGCGCCGCGGCGGCAGTCCCGCCGAGACGAGCCCTTTGGCCGCGCGAAGAAAGACGAGGTCCGAGAAGGAGAACTGGAGCCGTCCCCCGGCCAACCGCTCCGGCTCGAGGAACCCGGATCGGACGTAGGAGCGCACCTGCGCTTCGGAGAGGCCGAGGATCTTCGCGACTTCTGGGGTGCTGTAACTCATGAGCCCAGCGGGCCCCGTCCCGGGAACCGACGCGGTCTGGCTATCTTCGAGCAGCCTTCTTTTCCGGCTTCTCCGCCGCCCGCGCGGCCTTCTTCGGAGGCTTGCGGCTCTCGGCGGCGGTGTTGGCGCCCTTGCGCTTTCCCTCCGACGGCGATGCGGCGAGGCTGCGGCGCAGCGCTTCCATGAGGTCGATAACCTCGCCCGTCTTGGGTTTCGGTGACGAGGAGATCTCCTGGCCGGTCTCGATCTTTTTCTGCAGCTGCTCCTGGATGCGCTTCTTGACCTCGTCTTCGTACTGTTCGGGGTGGAAGCGGTCGACGGCCCGCTGCTCGATCAACATCGTCGCGAGCTTCAGCTCCGAGTCCTTAACGTCTTCCTTCCCGAGCTCGACTTCCGAGATGGGCCGGACCTCGTCGGCATACATCAGCTGTTGCATCACGAGCCCGCCGTCCACCGGCCGGATCATCACGAGGTACTGCTTGCCGCGCGCGGCGTATTTCGCGAGCGCGACGCGCCCCGTCTCCTGGAGCGCCTTCGACAGGAGCCAGTAGGCCTTCGCGCCGCCCTTTTCCGGTCCGAGGTAGTACGCCTTGTCGAAATACACGGGGTCGATCTCGGTGATGGGCACGAACTCCGTGACGTCCACCGTCTGCGTCGACTCCTCTTCAAGCGCCTTCAGCTCCTCGGGCGAAAAAAGGACGTACTGGTCCTTGGAGAACTCGTAGCCCTTCGTCATCTCGTCCCGCGGGACGACGACGTTGTCCTCCTTCGGGCAGATGTACTGCTGCTTCAGCCGCGACCCGCACTTGGCGTGGAGCAGGTTGAAGGAGATGCCGGCGGAGCTGTTGGCGGCCGAGTACAGCTTGACGGGAATGGCCACCAGGCCGAAGGAGATGTTGGCGTTTCCGATCGCTCTTGCGCTCATATGAGGCGTAAGTGTAGCAGGGACAGGGGTTCGCTGTCAGAGAATCCGCGAAGCCGGGTCAAAGAAGTCCCGCCAGCCCCTCCGCGAAGATCGGCCCCTTCGCCTCGTCTTCGTGCTTGAAGTACACGAACGCCTCCGACCAGGGCTGCGCCGCGATCTTGTCGCGCCACGCCGAGATCGTCTCCGGCCCATAGTCCTGGCGCCTCAGGCGCAGGTACCCCCAACCCGTTGTGGCGACGGGCGGCGTGGCGAGGTCCTCGTCCTCCGCGATGCACAACGCCGCGTGCGCGTCCCGGAGGGCGCCGTAGACCTCCTCGTCGAACCAGGACTCGTGGCGGAATTCGAACGCCGCGCGGCTGCCGGCGGAAAGGAGAGGCAGGAAATCCTTCAGGCGGGGGAGGTCCTTCTTCAGGTTCGGCGGGAGCTGGAAGAGGACGGGCCCGAGCCGGTCGCCGAGCGTCGCGGCGACGCGGAAGAAGAACTCGACCGAGTCGGCGGCGTCCTTGAGGCGCGACCGGTGCGTGATGCGCTGCGACGCCTTGAGCGCGAACGTGAACCCGTCGGGAACCTGCTCCGCCCAGGACGTCAGGACCGACGCCTGCGGCATCCGGTAGAACGTGTTGTTGATCTCGACGGTCGAGAACTTCGAGGCGTAAAAGCGGAGCATCTCCTTCGCGTCGATGTCCTCAGGATAGAAGCTCCCCTTCCACTCCTTGTACGAAAAGCCGCTCGTTCCGATGCGGACGCGCATGGACCCGATTTTGTCATCCTGAGCGAAGCGAAGGATCTGCTCTCTGACTGAAACACGCTCGGCCCCTCGTCGACTCGCAGGGCAGGTCCGTCGTCGCTGCGCTCCTCAGGATGACAATGGGCGGCGGGCCCGCCGTCAGGTCGCGGCGTTCTTCTCCGACTCCAGATGCGCCAACTGCGCGTACATGTACACCAGCGCGAAACTGCGATACGGCCGCCAGCTCTCCGACAGCGCGCGCATTGCCTTCTCGGTCGACGGCGCCTCGTGCCCCAGCAATCCCACCGCGAGGTACTTGACGATCGACAGGTCGCCCGCGGGAAACGCGTCCGGACGTGTGAGCCCGCGCAGCAGCGCGACCTCCGCCGTCCACGTTCCGACGCCGCGGATGCGCGTCAGCCGCTCGACGACTTCGTCGTCCGGCATTTGCGACAGGAGTGCCTCGTCCAGCCGACCCGAAACGAACCCGCGCGCGAGCCGGAGGATGGTGTCCCTCTTGCTTTTCGACAATCGGAATCCGTTCAACCCCCGCGCCCCCGCCTGCGCGATCCGCGCCGGCGTCGGGAAATCGAAGTACTGCCGCCTCCCGATCCGCGCCCGCCGCCCGAATGCGACGACGAGCTCGTGCCGGATCGACGCCGCGAACGAGAGGTTGATCTGCTGCGCGAGCACCGCAAGGACGAGCGCCTCCCACAGCGAGGGCGCGCCGGCGACCCGCAGCCCCCGGAACCGCCGGATGGCCGGTCCGAGGAGCGCGTCCTGGCGGAACCGCCGCTCGAACGCCGCAATGTCCGTGAAGGCTCCGACCGACCGCGAGAGCACGTCCTCCGCGGCCGCCCGCGCTTCCGGGAGGCGAGCGCCGGGGCCCTCGAGCGAAACGCGCAGCACGGCCCGCGTGGGGCTCTCCTCCTGCCGGACGGACATGAGCGCGGCAGGCCGGATTGGGAGGAGTCGCCGGTACTCCTCGCCGTCGAAGAGATCCACGGCGTCGGGAAATCGCGCGAACCGCTCCGCCGTCAAAGCGAGCGAGTAAGGCCGCGCCGGAACGAGAGCGAATTCGGCGCGCGGAGGAATCACGCCGCGGTGCAGCCACCGGGCTTGACGACCCTTTTGGTCGATGCGGGGTTCTTTTCGAGATGGCGCGCCGGACGGGCGGGACGCTCCACGAGATCCCCGCCGCAGTTCGGGCAGAGCCTCCCGAGTTTTTCGGCGCATCGGCTGCAGAACGTGCATTCGAACGAGCAGATCCGGGCGCCGGCCGCGTCCGGCGGCAGCTCCAAGTCGCAGCATTCGCAACCCGGCCTCATTTCGAGCATCGAAGACCCCTTCTCGTTCGCGACCCGGACTCAGAAGCTCAGCAGCGCGTACCCGTCGTTCTGGTAGGTCATGAGCACGATGAGCGCGTCGCTCGCGACCCGCACGTCCGGCGTCAGCGTCCGTGGATCGATCTTGTCGGTGGCGAGGTTCTGGCCGCACACGAACATCTCGACGCCCGCCGCCTTCAGCCGGGAGAGCACCTTCAGGTTCGGGTTGGCGACGCCGTGTTTCGCCCGGTAGTGCGTGTCGTCCAGGATTCCGTCCATCGCCGGGCCGTGAAACACGAGGACGAACTTCGCGGCGGACTTCGGCAGGCCGGTAGCCGCGAATGCGTTCAGCTCGGAGCCCAGATTGTTGATCGCCGGGAGAAGCTGCGTGGGTTTCTCGGCCGCGTGGTTCGCGTCGAAGACGGCCTTGTACACGCGGCCCTTCGCCGGCGGAACGGCCGCGTTCGGGATCGCCACATACCCATCGGCCTCCGGGACCGCTGTTGCCTTGGCGGCGCCCCAGGGAGCGGATCGCACGGCGGCGCCGACGAGAGCCAGGAACACCGTGAAGACCAGGACTCGCTGCTTCATCGAGCCTCCTTGTGTCTGGTTGAGGGCTTCGCCCAGGGCTTGAGCACAACGTATTCCGGAGTCGCCGTCCGAGAGCTCTGCGAGGATCGCACGAGCTGGCGGCGCTTGAGCCGCCGGATCGCGGTCTGGACGCCGCTTTTGGAAAGGCCGGTCTCATCGGCGATTCCCGCGTGGCTGACGCGGACGCGGCCGCCGCGCGCCCGGCGGCTCTCCTTCCACAGGTAGAGAAACACGACGAAGGCGGCGGGCGCTCGGTCGTGCCCCACCAGATCGACCATGAGCGTGTCCAGGACGTATCGGTCGATCGCTACGCGGGGCAACTGTCGGGATGTCATCGGGCTACTATATCTTTAAATCCTATAGCTTTGAATCAGACCCTTGACGCGCGGGAACCGCCGCCGCTAGCGTGCCCTCGCCGGAATTGAGCCGGCGAGGAGGCGCAGATGATCACCCAGGTCAAGTTCGTCGGAATCCCCGTGAGGGATCAGGACCGGACGCTCGCGTTCTATACGGAGAAGCTCGGATTCAAGGTGGCAACCGACCAGCCGATGGGCCCCGGGCAGCGCTGGATCGAGCTCAAGATCCCGCGGGCGGAAACGGGGGTCGTGCTGTTCACCCCTCCCGGGCAGGAAGACCGCGTCGGAACGCAGTGGAACGGGTCGTTCGCCTGCGACGACGTCCAGCAGACTTACGAAAAGCTGAAGGCCGCCGGAGTCGAGTTCGTGAAGCCACCGGAGCGGCAGCCGTGGGGCATGTACGTGGTCGCGAAGGACCCCGACGGCAACCAGCTGGTGTTCAGCTCGCGCTGAAGGCCGGCCTTACGCGACGGCGACTTTCTTGCGCAATCCCGGCGCGACGCGCTCATCCGGAGTCAGGATCCCCCGGTAGTTCAACGGATCCGCCGCCGACACCAGGATCGGCTCCGGGTCGTCCGCAGACGCCGAGCGCTTCCGCACCGCGCGCAGCACCGGGATGGCTTCCGGCAGCGCGTACTGCTCTCCGTCGAATCCCGCCACGAACCGGCCGCCGCGGATCTCGCCGCGGCCCTCCAGCCGCCGGAGGGCGCGCGCGATCTCCCGCCACGGCACGGGCTGCTTCTCCCGCGCGAGCGTCCTGCGGAAGACGACCCCCGTGCGGCGCAGGAGCCGCCGCGCCACGAACTCCGCGGCCCCTTCCGGCGCGTGCGCCTGGCCGCGCGGGAGGAGGCTCCACCGGCCGGCGGACAGTGACGTCGCCTTGCGCCGCCACGCCGGCACGATCAGCCACCGCAGGCCTGAGAAGGAATCGCACGTGACGAGGCCCAGGCCGATGAGCTCCGACAGGGCTTCCTCGAGGTCCTGCGCCGTCTGGCTCACGGTCCGGGCGAGCTCCGGAAAGAACATCGCTCCCCGTCCCGCCAGCGCGTCGCGGACCGCGGCGGCGCCGGGAGAGAGCTCGCGCGGAAGCGCCGCCTGCGCGAGGGACGCCCACGCCTCGAGGTCTTCACGCGGAACGAGACAGATCGGTGTCCTGCGCGTCGGGCCTGCCATCGCCCCCGAGACCCAGAGCCGCGCCCAGGCGACTTCTCCGGAAAACGTGAGCTGGTCGAGCCAGTCACGCTTGTAGCCGCGCACGCGCGCCGGCAGCACGCTTCCCTCCCACGCCGCCGCGGGCACCTCGAAGCCGGCGAGCGATGAGACCGCGTGCGCGACGCCCTTCGGCCCTTCGAGCCGGTGCTCCGGGTCGGCGTGCTGCCAGCATCCGAGGAAGCGGAGGAACTGCGCCGCGGTGACGGGCTCGATCTCCCGCCGCAGGCGGACGAGCGTGTAACGGTGGATCCGGGCGAGGAGGCGCCGGTCGCACCACGCCTCCCGGCCGGCGATCCGCGTGCGGAGCACGACGCCCTCCGTTTCGAGCTCGCGCAGGAGAGCCTCGTCGGCGTCTCCGCCCGCGAACACGGGACCGAGCGCCTCCATCCGTCCGCGCAGCGCCGCTCGGGGATCCCGGGTGGCCTCGACCGCGAACCAGCGCCCGCCGTCGAGGACGACGCGGTGCGCTGCGGAGAGCTCGTCGAGCCACGGCCGCCACGCTTCGCCCTCCTCCGCCGTCACCCACCCCATCCAGAGAAGGGCCTCGTGGACCTCTTCCGCGCTCGCCGGCTGCGGCCACGCCTCCTCGCGCACGCGCTCGATCGCGTCCGGGTCGAGCGCGCCGATGTCGTCGGAGGTCTTGAAGTCGACGACGCGCCGCGAAAAGACCGCCTGCGTGCGGCGCTCCTCGAGCGGCGCGTCATCGAGGAACGTGTACGGCTGCGAGGAGAGGATGCCGCGCGCAAAGGCGGACGGCTCGACCGTGTCGACGGCCACGCGCTCGATCGAGCCGTCGCGCAGGCCGCGCAGGACGTCGAGGAAGCCGTCGACGTCCATGGCCTCCGTCAGGCAGTCCTCGATCGTCTGCCGCACGATGGGGTGCTCCGGGACTTCGATCGGGCCGCCGGGCAGCGTCTCGGGACACGCGAGCACCTGCGGGAACGCGCCGGCGAGCAGGTCGTTGGCGCGCATCCGCAGCAGATTCGCGGGGATCTTCTTACCGTTGCGCGAGCGATCGAGCATCAGCGACCGCTGGGCATTCCAGCGCCAGCGCGTCTCGAACATCGGTGCGGCGAGCAGCGCCTGAACGAGGACGTCACGGGCCGTGTTCGGATGGAGGTAGTCGAAGACTTCCTCGAGCGGGAAGCTGTGCATCGGCCCCAGGGAGAGCACGATCGCCTCTTCGTTGGCCGCCGCCTGGAGCTCGAAGCCGAATCCCACGCAGAACTTCTTGCGCAGCGCGAGGCCCCACGCGCGGTTGATCTTCGAGCCGAAGGGAGCGTGGACGACGAGCTGCATTCCGCCGCTTTCGTCGAAGAAGCGCTCGAGGACGACGCGGCGCTGCGTCGGCACGGTCCCCAGGACTCGCCGCCCCTCTTCGACGTAGTCCGCGATCTGGACGGCCCCGCCCTCGGGCAGAGCCGCTCCGCACCGCTCGATCCACGTTCGCGCGCCGTCCTCCACGGTGCCCGCCGCTTCGCGGAGCAGCGCGATCTCGCCCGCGAGCTCCCGCGTGCGGCCCGGGCCCTCGCCGAGCCAGAAGGGGATCGAGGGCGGCTGCCCCTTCGCGTCCGCGACGCGCACCACTCCCGTCTCGACGCGGAGGATCCGCCACGAGGCGTTTCCCAGCTGGAAGATGTCGCCGCCGTTCGACTCGATTGCCCAATCTTCGTTGACCGTGCCGACGAGCGTGCCCTCGGGCTCGAGGCGCACCTGGTAGTCGGCGGTGTCCGGGATCGCGCCGCCGGACAGGAGCGAGGTCAGGCGGGCGCGCTTCGTCGCCATCAGCCGTCCGTTCACGCCGTCGCGGTGCAGAAGGGCCCGGCGGCCGGAGGTGTGGATGGAGGCCGCTTCGTCGAACTCCGCGCGCTCGAGGTCGCGGTACGGCCAGGCGCGCCGGAAGAGCGCGAAGAGGTCGTCTTCGCGCCACTCTTCGGCCACGCACGCCGCGACGATCTGCTGGGCGAGGATGTCGAGCGGCCGGGGCGGCATGGGGGTGCGGTCGAGGACGGACTCCCGGATGCACTGCACGAGCGCCGCTCCTTCTACGAGCTCGTCGAGCGTCAGGGGGAAGAGCCTCCCCTTGGGAATCCGCTTCAACGCGTGGCCGGCGCGGCCCACTCTCTGGAGGAAAGTCGCGATCGAGCGCGTCGCCCCGACCTGTATCGCGAGGTCCACGTCGCCGACGTCGATGCCGAGCTCGAGGGACGCCGTGGCGACGAGCGCCCGCAGCTTCCCGTTCTTGAGCCGCTCCTCGGCGTCGAGGCGCCGTTCCCGCGAAAGGCTCCCGTGGTGGCTCGTCACGGCGTCCTCGCCGAGGAGGCGCGTGAGCTGGCCCGCGATGCGCTCCGCCATCTTGCGCGTGTTGACGAAGACGAGCGTCGTCCGGTGCTCGCGGACGAGCCCGGCGATGCGGTCGTAGATCTCCTCCCACTGCTCGTGCGAGCAGACGGTCGAAAGAGGCGACGGCGGGATCTCGATCGCGAGGTCGAGCTCACGAAACGTCCCCGCGTCGACGAGCGTGCACTCGCGGCCCGGACCGGCGCCGACCAGAAACCGGCCCATGTCCTCGAGCGGCTTCTGGGTGGCGGAAAGCCCGATCCGCTGCACGGGACGCTGCGCCAGCGCCTCGAGGCGCTCGAGCG
This sequence comes from Thermoanaerobaculia bacterium, assembly GCA_035631095.1. Classification (GTDB taxonomy): domain Bacteria; phylum Acidobacteriota; class Thermoanaerobaculia; order UBA5066; family Gp7-AA6; genus JALYUA01. The sequence continues at coordinate 2,249 of DASQJK010000004.1, read as the reverse complement.
AGAGGGCGAGGTGACTCCCCCGCTTGTCCCTCGCCAGCGCGTGGATCTCGTCGACGATGACGGTCCGGACCGTCCGGATCATCCGCCGCCCTCCGTCGCTCGTGAGCATCAGGTAGAGCGACTCGGGAGTCGTGACGAGGATGTGCGGGGGGCGCTTCATCATCGCGGCCCGCTCGGACTGGGGCGTGTCGCCGGTCCGCACGAGCACGCGGATCTCCGGGATCGACGGGTCGGCCGCCCGGATCTCCGCGAGCGGCCCCTGCAGGTTCTTCTGGACGTCGTTCGAGAGCGCCCGCAGAGGCGAGACGTAGAGCACGGCCGTCTCGTCCGGGAGGTCCGATCCCTGCCGCGCGAGCCAGTCGATCGCCGAAAGGAACGCGGCGAGCGTCTTGCCGGACCCCGTCGGCGCGGCGATCAATGTGTGCCGCCCCTGGACGATCGGAGGCCACCCGTCGCGCTGGGGCGGCGTGGGATCGCCGAAGCGGGCGGAGAACCAGCCTCCGACCGCGCGATGGAAGGGCACCGGGAATGTCACCGCCCCGATCTTATCGAAAGCTACTCTCTCCCCCATGGTTTCGGACTCGAGACGAGTCGTGGTCGTCGGCGCCGGAGCGGCCGGGACGATGGCGGCGATCTTCGCCGCGCGGCCCGGCAACGAGACGATCCTTCTCGAACGCACGCCGGATGGTGGACGAAAGATCCTGATCAGCGGCGGCGGCCGCTGCAACATCCTTCCGGCGCGCGCGGACGAGACGCGGTTCGTCACCGATTCCTCGCCGAACACCCTGAAGAAGATGCTGCGCTCCTGGCGGCTCGAGGAGCAGGTCGAGTTCTTCGAGCGTGACGCCGGCATCCCGCTCGCCGAGGAGACCGATTCCGGAAAGCTCTTCCCGGTCTCCAACCGCGCGTCCGACGCGCGCAACTCCCTGTTCGCGCTGGCGCGCCGCCGCGGGGCTCGCATCGTCACGGGAGCCCTGGTCACGGATCTCCGGCCAAACGGCTCGTCGTGGCGGGTCGAGCGGGAGGGAGGAGATCCGATCGACGCGGACGCCGTGGTCGTCGCGACGGGAGGCCTCTCGATCCCGAAATCGGGAAGCGACGGCACGGGCCTCGAAATGCTGCGCCGGCTCGGCCACACGATCCGCCCGACCTATCCAGCTCTGACGCCCCTGACGGGCTCACCCCCCGCGTTCGGAGCGCTCGCCGGGGTCTCCCTGTCCGTTGCTTTGTCGGCGAAAGCCGGGACGCGCACCGCGGAGGCCGAGGGCGGGTTCCTCTTCACGCACCAGGGTTACAGCGGCCCCTCGGTGCTCGACGTCTCGCACGTGGCGGTGCGATCAGTCGAGGAAGACGGCGGCGCACGGGCGCGCGTGACCGTGCGATGGACGCGGAACGGCCGCGATGACTGGGACGCGGCGCTGCGGGCCTCCGGGACCCGCACGGTCGCGAGCGTCCTCCGCGCCGAGATGCCGGAACGCCTGGCCGCGGCGCTCGCTGCCATCGCGGGCGCCGATCCGGCGACTCCTCTCGCCCGCCTCACGCGCGAAGCGCGGCGCTCTCTCGTCGAAACGCTCTCCGGCTGCGAGCTGCCGTGGACGGGCCACGGCGGCTACGCGAAGGCTGAAGTCACGGGCGGCGGTGTCGCGCTGGAGGAGATCCACCCCGTTACGATGGAGAGCCGCCTCCATCCCGGGCTCTTCCTCTGCGGCGAAGCGCTCGACGCGTTCGGCCCGATCGGCGGCTACAACTTCCAGTGGGCCTGGGCGACCGGCCGGGCGGCCGGCCTCGGCGCCATTAGGAAGGCCGTGTCAGGCCCTCAGCCGGAGAGGGAATAGGCGTCCTTCAACCACCTCTTGACCTCGGCGTCGACCTCCGCGATCGCCGAGAGCTTCACCTTCGTGTGGTACCGGTTTGCCGACAGCTTCTCCGCGCGTTCGACCCGGGGGCCTTCGATCGGGTAGTCCGTCTTCAGGTTCAGAAGCAGGTAGTCCCGCCGCACCTCGACCCCCGCGAGCGCGGACTCGCGGACGAGGTGAATCGACGTTTTCTTCGGGTCCTCGCTGACGGGCCCGATCTTCGCGAGAAGCGCGAGAAGGCGCTCATAGACCTTCCGAACCTCGGGTGGCTTGCCCGCGAAGTGCGCATCGACCGTGAACTCGCCGGCCTTCTCTCCCATCCTCGCCTCCGAATGCTCCGTACCGATTATCTCAACGGTCGCTCTTTCCCTTCGACGGCTGGAACGCATGCTC
>DASQJK010000003.1:0-3662 GCA_035631095.1 Thermoanaerobaculia bacterium | reverse complement strand
CGTACAGGATGCGCGGGTTGTTGGGGTCCATCGAGAGATCCGACGCTCCCGTCTTGTCGCTGACGAAAAGCACGTTCTCCCAGTTCCTCCCGCCGTCCTTCGAGCGGAAGATCCCCCGCTCCGGGTTCGGGCCCCACACGTGCCCCTGCGCGGCCACATAGACGAGGTCCGGATCGCGCGGACTCACCCGCACGCGGGAGATCTGGTGCGTGTTGCGCAGGCCGACGTTGACCCAGCTCTTCCCGCCGTCGGTCGACTTGTACACACCGTCGCCGTGCGAAACGTTCCCGCGAATGGGCGCCTCGCCCATCCCGACGTAGACGACATTGGGATCGGACTCGGAAACGCCGATCGCGCCGACCGACCCGGTCTTGAAGAACTTGTCGGACATCGGCTGCCAGTTCGATCCGCCGTCGACCGTCTTCCAGACACCGCCGCCGGTCGCGCCCTGGTAATAAACGAGGGGCTGCCCGCGAACGCCGGCGACGGCCGTGACCCGCCCGCCCCGGAAAGGCCCGATGTTGCGGAACTCGAGCCCCTCGTAGAGCTTCCCAATTCCCGCGGGAGCGGCGGCGCCCGCGTCCTTCTTGTCGGCTTTCGACTCCGCGGCGAACGAGACCGAGGCGCAGAACAAAGCAGCGACAGCCGCAAGGCGGCGGAGATTCTTCAAAGCGATCCTCCTTGGATTCGGATGACCGGGGATTCTATCCGGCAGCACGACCGCTTCGAGCCGCCTGGGTCGGCCCGCCCACCTTGTCATCCTGAGCGAAGCGAAGGAACCGCTCTGTGACTCAAGAGCCCCTGTGGCGCCTGCGTCGAGCCAAAGGGCAGGTCCTTCGTCGCTCTGCTCCTCAGGATGACAGGACAGCGAAAAATTAAGCCAGCGCCTGCTTCAAGGGCGTGTACTCGCGGCCCTGGGACTCGGCTACGGCGCGGTAGGTCAGGAGGCCGTTGTACGTGTTCACTCCTTCGGCGAGATGGGGATTCTCGGTCACCGCGCGCTTCAGGCCTTTGTTCGCGAGCTCGAGGGCATAGCGCAGTGTCGAGTTCGTCAGCGCGAAGGTGGACGTCCGCGCGACCGCGCCCGGCATGTTGGCGACGCAGTAGTGGATCACCCCGTCGACTTCGTAGACGGGGTCGGAGTGAGTCGTCGCGTGGGTGGTCGCAAAGCAGCCGCCCTGATCGACCGCGACGTCGACCGCCACGGCACCCTTCTTCATTTTCGAGATGAGGTCGCGGCTCACGAGCTTGGGCGCCGCAGCGCCCGGGATCAGGACCGCCCCCACCAGGAGGTCTGCCCGGCGGCAGCCCCGCTCGAGCGTCTCGGGGTTCGAGGCGACGGTTTTCACCCTGCCGAAGAAGATGTCGTCGAGCTCGCGCATGCGGTCGGGGGACATTTCGAGGATCGTCACGTCGGCGCCCATTCCCGCGGCGATCTTCGCGGCGTTCGTCCCGACCACGCCGCCGCCGATGATCACCACGTCCGCGGGCGGCACACCCGGAACTCCGGGGAGCAGGACGCCGCGCCCGCCGTTGGACTTCTGGAGGTAGAAGGCGCCCACGTGGATCGCCATCCGTCCCGCGACCTCGGACATCGGCGTCAGAAGGGGCAGCGAGCCGTTTGACGAGGTGATCGTCTCGTAGGCGACGCCCGCGACCTTGCGCTCCAAGAGCATCGCCGTCAGCTCCCCCGCCGGTGCGAGGTGCAGATAGGTGAAGAGGATCTGGCCTTCACGCAGGCGCCGGTACTCGGGGCCGACGGGCTCCTTCACCTTGACGATCATTCCCGCGCGCGCGAACACCTCGTCCGCGGTGGGAAGGATCTTCGCTCCGGCCGCCGTGTAGTCCTCGTCGCTGATCCCCGATCCGGCTCCGGCACTCTGCTCCACCACCACTTCATGCCCGGCGGCGCTGAAAGCGCGGACGCCGGCCGGCGTGAGAGCGACGCGGTTCTCGTTGTCTTTGATCTCTTTGGGAAGTCCGACGATCATGGTGCTCCTTCGGAAGGGCTGATTCAGTCGGCGCTCTCATGCGTGTCGATCTGGGCCCGCTGGAGTTTTCCGGAGTAGTCGACGTAGATGGACTTCCATTCGGTGAAGACGTCGAGTCCCGCGATCCCCGCCTCGCGGTGTCCGTTCCCGGTGTCTTTCATGCCGCCGAACGGGAGATGGACTTCCGCGCCGATCGTGGAAGAGTTCACGTAGAAGATCCCCGTCTCGAACGCGCGCATCGCCGTGAAGGCTTTGTTCACGTCCTGCGTGTAGATCGACCCGGAGAGGCCGTACGGAACCGAGTTGGCGATGCGGATGCCCTCCTCGAGCGAGGATATCGGCACGACCGTCGTGACGGGCCCGAAGATCTCCTCGCACGCCACCCGCATCTTTGCGTCCGCGTCGGCGAAGACGGTCGGCGAGAAGAACCATCCCTTCGCGAGCGCTCCGTCCGTCCGCTTCTCGCCTCCGCACAGGAGCTTCGCGCCCTCTTTCTTCCCGATCTCGACGTAACGCGCGACGTTCTCGCGCTGCCGCTCCGAGACGCAGGGACCGACGTCCACGCCCTTCTCGAGGCCGTTGCCGACCCGCAGCGCTTTCGCGCCTTCGACGAGCCTGCCGACGAAGTCGTCGTACACCTTTCGATGCACCAGGAGGCGCGACGAGGCGGTGCAACGCTGGCCGGTCGTGCCGAACGCGCCCCAGAGGGCGCCTTCCACCGCGAGCTCGACGTCGGCGTCGTCCATCACCAGGATCGCGTTCTTGCCGCCCATCTCGAGGTGGAGGCGCTTGAAGGTCGGCGCGCACGCAATCGAGATCCGGCGTCCCACTTCGGTCGAGCCCGTGAACGACACGACCTTCACGTCCGGATGCGAGACGAGAGGGTCCCCGACGTCGCCGCCCGACCCCATCACGACGTTCCAGACCCCGGGAGGCAGGCCGGCTTCCTCGAAAACGCGCGCGAGCGCCACGACCGAGGCGGGAGTGTCGGTTGCGGGTTTGATGACGACGCTGTTTCCGGCAATGAGCGCCGCCATGCCCTTCCATGCGGGAATGGCCATGGGGAAGTTCCACGGCGTGACGAAAGCACAGACGCCGACCGGTTGGCGCACGCACATCGCGAACTTGCTCGGAAGCTCGGAGGGCGTCGTGAACCCGAAGAGCCGGCGCCCCTCGCCCGCGGCGAGAAACGCCATGTCGATCGCCTCCTGCACGTCGCCGCGCGTCTCGGCGAGCACCTTCCCCATCTCTCGGGTCATGAGCCGTGCGAGTTTTTCCTTGTCCCTCTTCAGAATCTCTCCCGCCGCGAAGAGCACCTCCGCCCGGCGCGGCGCCGGCGTATCGCGCCAGACCGGGAACGCTTTCTTCGCGGCCGCGACCGCGGCATCGACGTCGCGGCGGTCGCTCTCGGGGAACACGCCCACGACCTCGCCGGAGTCCGCGGGGTTGCGATCCTCGAACGTTCGCCCGGACGCGGCGGGGACCCAGTCGCCCCCGATCAGGTTTTTTTCTGTTTCGATCGCCAGCTCGGTCGCCATCTTCTCCTCCGTCGGATCTACTTCTGGCCCGACGCGTCTTTCTTCTCGGACATCGCAACTTTGCCCTCGAGCCGCGCACCTTCCGCGATCACGATCTTCGGCGCATGGACGTTGCCCTCGATCGTGCACGTGC
>DASQJK010000002.1:0-4020 GCA_035631095.1 Thermoanaerobaculia bacterium | reverse complement strand
CGGTCGCCGAACGCGTGCGGTACTTCCTGTCGACAGGCTCCGCCTCTTTCGCGACGTCGCGCTCCGGCACGCTCGCCTATCAGTCCGAGGGGGACCGCCGGCGGCTGGTCTGGTTCGACCGCGCCGGCAGGGAGCTGGGCTTGCCGGGTCCGCCCGGACCGTATTTGTCCGTTGCGATCGCTCGCGACGGCCGGAGGATCCTCTTCGAGCGCGCGCGGCCGCAGACGGGCACCTTTGGCGTCTGGTCCCTGGACCTGGAGAGAGGGACGGAGACGCCCATCACCGTGCAGCCGCGCACGGAGGCCTATCCGGTGTGGCTGCCCGGAGGAAAAAGCGCTGCGTATTCCATCGACGTCGGGATGATTCTCCAGCTCTTCCGCAAGGATCTGGCGACGGGAAAGGAAGAGAAGCTTCTTTCGAGCTCGAAATTCCAGGTCGCGCAGGACGTCTCGCCCGACGGCAAGTTCCTGGTCTATCTCGAGCGGGGCGAGCGCGACGTCACCGACATCTGGTCGCTTCCTTTGTCCGGCGGCGGAGCGGCGACTCCTCTCCTTCAGGGACCGTTCCGCAAAGGCCCCGTGCGTTTTTCGCCGGACGGCCACTACCTCGCGATGGTCACGAGCGAATCAGGCCAGGGCGAGGTCTACGTCACCCCGTTTCCCGGGCCGGGCGAAAGGATTCGCGTCTCGACGGGAGGGGCTCGCCTGGTGTGCTGGAACCCGGACGGCCGGGAGCTGATCTACCTCTCCGCGGACCGCAAGATCCTGTCCGTGCCCGTCCGGACGTCCCCTTCCCTTCAAATCGGAACTCCCGTACCGCTCTTCGCGCTCAACGGCAAAGGCAGCTGGTCATCCTTCGCCGTCTCGCCCGACGGCCAACGTTTTCTCGCGGTCGAGGAGGATCTGATCGGCGACGAGCTTCCCCTCTCCGTAGTCGTGAACTGGACCTCCGAGGCTCCTCGATGAACGAGTCGAGATGATGATTTCCGCCGGCACTCGTCTCGGTCCGTATGAAGTCCTCGCCCCTCTGGGCGCGGGCGGAATGGGAGAGGTCTGGAAGGCCCGCGACACGCGGCTCGAGAGAACGGTGGCGATCAAGGTTCTGCCGGAGCACCTCTCCTCGTCGCCGGAATCGCGCCAGCGATTCGAGCGGGAGGCGAAAACGATCTCGCAGCTTTCCCACCCCCATATCTGCGCGCTCTACGACGTCGGCAATCAGGACGGGATCGAGTACCTCGTCATGGAGTACCTGGAGGGGGAGACGCTGGCCGAGCGGCTGGTGAAGGGCCCATTGCCCCTCGAGCAGACGCTGCGTTACGGAATCGAGATCGCGGACGCGCTGGACAGGGCGCATCGGCAGGGGATCGTGCACCGGGACCTGAAGCCCGGCAACGTGATGCTGACGAAGTCGGGCGTGAAACTGCTCGATTTCGGTCTGGCCAAGGCGGTGGCGCCGGCGTCTGCTCCTTCCGCTGCGACCTCTCTGCCAACGATGGCGGGAAGCATTCCCCTGACTCAAGAGGGGACGATCCTCGGGACCTTTCAGTACATGGCGCCGGAGCAACTCGACGGCAAGGAGGCCGACCCTCGAAGCGATATCTTCGCTTTCGGCGCGGTCCTCTACGAGATGGCGACGGGCCGCAAGGCCTTCTCCGGTAAGAGTCAGGCGTCGCTCATCGGCGCAATCCTGAAAGACGATCCTGCGCCCATTTCGGCGTTCCAGCCGGCGACGCCCCCTTCCCTGGACCGCGTCGTCAAGGCCTGTCTCGCCAAGGAACCCGAGGATCGTTGGCAGACGGCGCACGACGTGATGCTGCAGCTCCGGTGGATCGCGGAAGGAGGCTCGCAAGCCGGAGTCCCCGCACCCATCGCCGCGAAGCGAAGGAGCCGGGAACGGCTGGCGTGGACGGTGGCGGCGCTCGCGATCGCGGCCGCGCTCGCGGGAGCTGCCGGGACGCTTCTCTTCGCGCGGCGTGCGCAGATGGCTTCGCGTCCCGCGCGCGCTTCGATCCTCCCGCCCGAGGGATGGTCTTTCGCGCTGGAGGGCTCCCTCGCGGTCTCTCCTGACGGCGACAACGTTGCGTTCGTCGCCGTCTCCCCGCAAAGAAAGGCCTCGCTCTGGGTGCGCCCGATCGGCTCTCTCACCGCGCGCCTGCTTCCGGACACGGAGGGCGCCTCCTTTCCCTTCTGGTCGCCGGACGGCCGGTTCCTCGGGTTCTTCGCCGACGGCAAACTGAAAAAGATCGAAGCCTCGGGTGGGGCTTCCCAGACCCTCTGCGACGCGCCGACGGGCCGCGGCGGTTCATGGAACCGGGATGGCGTGATCCTCTTCGCGCCGCGCGCTCGCAGCGTCATTTATCGCGTGTCGGCCGCTGGCGGGGAACCCCGGGCTGCCACTCAATTCCTGGAAAAGGAGGGAAGCCATCGGTGGCCCTTCTTTCTTCCCGATGGGCGCCATTTTCTGTTCAGAGCTCTCGGCTCCAATCCGGACAATCTCGTCGTCGGATTGCTGGACTCCAAGGAGAGACGACCGGTCGGGCGCGAGACTCTGAACGTCGCCTATGCCGCGCCCGGGTATCTGCTGTCCGCCCGAGAGGGAAACCTCTTCGCCCGACAGTTCGACGCCGGGCGGCTGGAGGCGCACGGCGAGCCGGTTCTCGTCGCTGGCCAGGTGGCTTTCGAACCCGGTCTGGTCCACGCGGAGTTCACCGTCTCGGAGCAGGGAACTCTCCTGTACAGGAACTCGACTCTCGTCCCCTCGCGGCTCCTCTGGCGCGACCGGGAAGGCAAAGAGATCGGCTCGGTTGGCGAGCCCGCCTATTACCGGTTCCCTCGGCTCTCGCCCGATGGCCGGAAGATCGTCGTGAGGCAGCTCGATCCGCGCACGCAGCGGGGAGACCTCTGGCTGTACGGGACAGGGCGGGAGCAGGCGCCCATCCGGTTGACGACCGAGCCCGGGCCCCGCACTGCGGCGATCTGGTCTCCCGACGGGAGAAGCATCCTGTACCAGGGGAGCGGCGAATTCGACCGGAAGTTCCTGGACAACCCGGGGAGCGACGAGAAGATCCTGACCGGCGCCGGGGGTCCGGTATCCCTGTCCGACTTGTCGCCGGACGGCATGAATCTCCTCCTTTACCACGTAGCCATCGAGACGGCCTGGGATCTCGTGGAACTTCCGTTGAGCCGAGCGAGGAAAGCCGGAGAGGCGCCGCGGAACCTCTCGGACGCGAAGCCATTCCTGGCTACACGATTCAACGAGGGCGACGGCCGATTCTCCCCCGACGGAAAGTGGATTGCCTATGTCTCCGATGAATCGGGGCAATTCGAGGTCTATCTCCGTCCCTATCCCGGACCCGGCGGGGCCATCCGCATCTCCACGGGCGGAGCCGTATCGCCTCAGTGGCGCCGCGATGGGCGGGAGCTGTTCTACATGACGGGTGATCACAAATTGATGTCCGTGGCGATCGGTAAGGAACCCACGCTGGATGTTGCCAAGCCACGGTTGCTCTTCGAGACGAGCGTGATGACGGAGTCAGTGATCGACAGAGCCGACTACGCGGCGGCCCCCGATGGTGAGAGTTTCCTGATCAACACTCCGGTCGTCGAAAACCTCGTCTCGCCGCTCACCGTTCTCTTCAACTGGCCGGCGGAGCTCCGGAAATGACGATCGCCTCGGGTTCGCGCCTGGGTCCGTACGAGATCCTCGCCCCTCTGGGCGCGGGCGGAATGGGAGAGGTCTGGAAGGCGCGGGATACGCGACTCGAGCGGACGGTCGCGATCAAGGTGCTCCCGCAGGCGGTGGCTTCCTCACCGGAGGTTCGCCAGCGTTTCGAGCGGGAAGCCAAAGCCATCGGGCAGCTCTCTCATCCGCACATCTGCGCGCTCTACGACGTGGGAAATCAGGACGGGGTCGAGTACCTCGTCATGGAGTACCTCGAGGGCGAGACGCTCGCGCTGCGGCTCGCGAAGGGGCCGCTGCCGCTCGAGCAGACGCTGCGCTTCGGCATCCAGATCGCCGACG
>DASQJK010000001.1:0-7752 GCA_035631095.1 Thermoanaerobaculia bacterium | reverse complement strand
GGCGTCGTGACCGAGTTCCCGCTCCCGACGGCGCGGCGCGGTCGCGGAGTTTCCGATCCCGACGGCCGCAACCGACTCGCTCGCGCTCTCGTCCGGTCCCGATGCCGCGGTCTGGATCGCGGAGAGCCTCGCGTCCGGCGGCAAGCTCGGCCGGATCGCCTCCGATGGGACGATCGTCGAGGTTCCCGTGCCGGCGATCACCAGCAGTGTCTTCGGGATGACGGCCGGGCCGGACGGCGCGCTCTGGCTCACGGAGCGGGAAACGGCACGCGTGGCGCGCGTGACCACGTCCGGCACCGTCACGCAGTTCGCGCTTCCGGCGGGAAGCGATCCCTGGGCGATCACGACCGGCCCCGACGGCGCCCTGTGGTTCGTGGAGCGCGGCGCGAACCGGATCGGGCGGATCACGCCGGGAGCGATCGGGCCGTGCGTGCCCGACGCGAACGCGATGTGCCTCTCCGCCGGCCGCTTCCGCCTCACGACCACGTGGACCACGACGACGGCCTCCGGCAGCGGAAACGCCGTGCGGCTGACCGACGACTCCGGTTATTTCTGGTTCTTCTCGGCCGGCAACGTCGAGATGGTCGTGAAGGCGCTGAACGGCTGCGGGTTCAACTCGCGCTACTGGGTCTTCGCGGGCGGGCTCACCAACGTCGACGTGACGCTCACGGTGACGGACACGCAGACGGGCGCCGTGAAGGCGTATCGGAATCCGCAGGGCACGGCGTTCCAGCCGATCCAGGACACGAGCGCGTTCGCGACGTGTCCCTGAAAGCTGTCAGCCGTCAGCTGTCAGCTTTCAGCAGCTTCTGAAATCGCGGGTTCCCGCGCAAGGGATCGAAATTGGGATCGATCCTGAGCCAACCGGGCGAGAGGAAGTACGGGACCTTCATCAGCGGTTCCAACTCGTCGAGTGCCTTCTCGGGCTCTCCCCCGAGCATGTAGATGCGCACGATCTGGTGCCGGAAGTATGGGTCGGCATAGGCATCCACGTTCGGCGGGTTGAGCGCGATTGCTCGTCGCCCTTCCCGGATCGCCTCATCTTTTCTGCCCAGGTAGGCGAGAGTGACCCCGAGGATGACGTGGCGCTGGCGATCATCGGGTGTCGCGCGGAGCTGCTCCTCGAAAGCTCCTCTGGCAATCTCCGCAGAGGCCCGGACGTTCGCCGCGTCCCGGTTCAACGCGAAGGCCTGCGCCCTGGCCAGGGCCCAGGCTCCCTTGTCGTCGTCGAAGGCGCTCGGAGTCAGGCGCAGCAGCAGACTGCGATCCTCATCGTCGAGCACCCATACGAGGTCCCAGTAGCTCGCGATGTAGCTGACGAGCGCCGTTCGTTCGACCTCTCTCGGGGCCGCGCGCAGGACGCCTCGCGCTCCGGCGAGGTCTCCCTGCACGAGGAAATAGAGAACCCGGCCCTCCATCGCGGAGAGGTTGGCGGGGGCGAGCGCCTGCAGGCGATCCATGACCGGGCGCAGCTCAGGGAGTCGTTTCGTGAAGAGGAGCACCTCGCCGAGCTTGATCTGCGTCAGAACAGAGCGTGGATCGAGCCGTTCCGCCTGCTGAAAGTCTTCGATCGACCGGTCCCACCGACCCCCGAGCTCTTCGGACATGGCGCTGCCCGAGACCAGGTCCGCGTCATTCGGCGCGAGGAGGCGGCCACGGGCGAATGTGTCGTGCGCCCGTTTCGGGTCTGCCCGGACGAACAACTCATAGCTGCCCTGAGCGAGGTGTCCCCAGGGACGGTTCGGCGCCAGCGCGAGTGCCCTCTCTGCAGCGACGCGGGACCTTTCCGCCCGCTCGGGAGTGGGAGTGCTCAACGCATAAAGTCGTGAGCAGGTGCGCGAGAGCTGCATCCATCCCTGCGCGAACGCAGGGTCCTGCGCCACGGCTTCTTCGTAGTAGGCGAGCGCCTTCGTCAGAGCGCGAGGATCTTCGGCAGCGAGGCTTTGCGACGCCTCCTCGCCCTTGAGAAAGGCGTCGTACGCCGAGAGGTTCCGAGTGGGCGTCTCGGAAAGACGTTTCTCGTCTCCGCCCCCGAGCGCGACTCCCAGCGCCTGCGCAACGCGCGACGCGATGTCGGACTGCACCTGGAAAACGTCGGTCAAGGCGGCATCGAACGGCTGCTGCCACTTCGACGCGGGCGCCCCGGATTCGCGGACCTCGACGAGCTCCGGGCTGACCTGGACCCGGCTCGCGCCGGCGCTCTTCTGCCATCGCACGGTCGCCGTCAGAAGGTACCGGGCTTCGAGCTCGTCGGCGATGCGTTTGGGACTCTTAGCGGATTTCTTGTAGCCGATCGAGCTGCCGCGCGCGATCACTTCGATCCCGCGAAGGGAAGTGAGCTTGCCCCGGACGGCATCCGCAATCCCGTCGGCGAAGTAGTCGTCCTCGGGAGACCCGAGGTTCTCGAAGGGGAGCACCGCCACTCGCTGGACGCCCCCCGGTTTCGATGAAGGTGGTGAAGCGCGGGAGTGAAGCAGAAGAAATGCCCCGGCTGCCACGGCGATCGCAATACCGACCACCGAGAAAACGAGCAGGGCTCGCTTCGGCGCTTTTCGGGCCGCAGCCTGAACCGGCTCAGACCCTGCGGTGCTCCCGGGTCCTGACGCTTCGGAAAGAGTGAACGCAATGTCTTTCGCGGACTGGAACCGGTCGTCGCGGTCCTTCTCCAGGCAATGCCGGACGATGTGATCGAGCGCGGGGGAGATGCGGAGACCCGATCCGGAGAAGGCCGCGGGCTCCTCCTTCAGGATTGCGGCGATCGTCTCGTTCTGAGTGGGCCGTCCGAATGCCTTTTCTCCGGAAAGCATTTCGTAGAGAACGGCGCCGAAGGAAAAGATGTCCGATCGATGGTCGATGGGAAGGCCCTTCGCCTGCTCGGGCGACATGTAGCTGACGGTCCCCATCACGGTCCCGGGCGCCGTCTGACCAGACTCGGTCGGTGCGCTCGTCTCGCCGCCGGGCGCCGCGCTTCCGACCCGCTTTGCGAGCCCGAAGTCGAGGATCTTGAGGTGACCGCCCTTCGTGACGAAGATGTTCTCGGGCTTCAAGTCCCGGTGGACGACTCCCTTTTCGTGCGCGGCGGAGAGGCCCCGCGCGATCTGCAGCGCGTAGTCCACTGCCAGCTTTTCAGGGACGGGGCCGTCGGCGAGTCTCTCGCGCAGCGTCCGGCCGGCCAGAAGCTCCATGACGGCGTAGGAGATCCCCCCTTCCGATCCGAAATCGTGGATCGCGAGGATGTTCGGGTGAGAGAGCGATGCGACTGCTTTCGCTTCGCGCTCGAGACGGGCGAGCGCGTCCGGGTCGGACCCCACGGATTCGGGCAGGACCTTGATCGCGACTTCGCGGTCGAGCTTGCCGTCACGGGCCCGGTAAACCTCTCCCATCCCGCCCGCCCCGAGGGGTCCGAGAATCTCGTAGGCGCCCAGGCGGCTGCCAGGTGAAAGGGGCATCGGATTCGTCGATTGTAGGCCCGGCGCCGGATGCCGGTGCGATCACCCGCCGGCGGAGTCTCGCCTCTCGGTCGCGTCCACCACGGCATCCGCCTCGACCTCGATCATCATCTCGGGCGCGATGAGTCTCGCGACCTCGATCATCGACGTGGCGGGACGAATCGAACCGAAGACCTCGCCGTGCGCGCGGGCGGCTTCCTTCCAGCGGGAGATGTCGGTGACGAACATGCGTGTGCGAATCACGTCCTCGAGGCGTGCGCCGGCGCTCTCGAGACCGGCGCGGAGATTTCGGAGCGCCTGGGCGGCCTGCGCGTAGAGGTCGCCGGCGCCGACAACCTTTCCGTCCTCGCCGGTCGCGGTCGTTCCGGAGACGGCGACGAAGCTCCCGATCCGCACGGCGCGCGAGTAGCCGACGACCGGCTCCCACGGTGTCCCTGAAGAAACGTTCTGCCGCGACATCGATAGCGATCTTATGCGGCTAGCCCGGTTTCTCGTGCTCCGCGCGCCCGACGGCGACCTGACCGTGGTTGAGGAGCGCGACGAGCGTCACGCCGCCGACGATGTTTCCGATCAACGCGGGGGCGAGAAACTCCCCGAGCATCGTTCCCCATGATGCTTCGCCGGCGAACGCCCGGTAGAAGGCTTCCACGGCGCCCGCGATCGAGTGGCGGAATCCGAACGCGGCGATCGGCGCCGTCGTGAGCCAGATCAGCGCGACTTGCGCGAAGGTCGAGTGCGTCGAGGCGACGAGCCATGCCATCAGGGCCACGAGCCAGCCGGCAAAGACGGCTTTCCACGCGACCGTCAGGAAGCCTCCGTCCGTGGTCTCGCGCGCGAGGCGCAGCAGGGGCTCCGACATTTCCTGCCGGAACATCGGGGTTCTGGCGGCCAGGAAACCGGTCACAACCGCTCCCAGGAGGTTCCCCGCGAGCACGGCGCCCCAGAGCCCGAGGACCTTGCCCAGGACCTTCAGGCTCGGGCGCCGCAGCAACGGGATGATCGGCTCCAGTGTGTTCTCCGTGAAGAGCTGGTTGCGGGCGAGGACGACGAATATGAAGCCGAGCGGGTAGGCCGCCGAAGCCGCCGCGTGCGACCAGGGCTCGGGGACCAGGGAGGCGAGGTACGCGCCGGCGAAGAAGGAAAAGCCGATCGCCATTCCTGCCGCCAGGGCCGACCAGACGAGCGCGGTGGCGGGCCGATCGAGCTCCTCTTCCGCCGCCTTCGAGATGTTGTCGTAGATCTCGTCGGCCGACATCCGGGTGCCGACGGACCCGCCTTCGCTGTCCTTCGCCTTCGATTTGGAACCGGCCATCCCAGGCCGTAAAGCAAGCCCCGCGCCTATCTCTCCAGGTACGTGTACCGGGGAAACATCGCCTCGAACTCCTTGTAGATCCGCTGGACCTCGTCCTTCTTGACGGGACGGTTGGTGACGCGGCGCAGCTGCTTGTTGATGGAGTCGAGGATCTCGGTGCGGTCGTAGTTCATGTATTCGAGGACCCGCTCGCACGCCTCGCCGGGAAGGACGTCCTCGACCTTCGCACGACCCTCGTCGTCGACGGTCACGAGGACCTCGTGCGCCTCGCCGAACAGGTTGTGGAGGTCGCCCAGCACGTCCTGGTACGCGCCCATGAGGCAGAACGCGAGGTAGTACGGCTCGCCCTGCCGGAACGTGTGCAGAGGGAGGGTCTCCTTGATGTCGCGCAGGTCGATGAACTTGTCGATCTTGCCGTCGGAGTCGCAGGTGATGTCGGCCAGCGTGCCGACTTCGGTGGGCCTCTCGTTCAGCCGGTGGATTGGAAGGATCGGGAAGAGCTGGTCGATCGCCCACGAGTCGGGGAGCGACTGAAAGACCGAGAAGTTCGCCACGTACGTGTCGGCGAGCATCTTCTCCATGTCCTCGAATTCCTCGGGGATCTCCTTCAAGGTTTTCAAGTCCCGGTGGATCCGCTCGCAGATCTGCCAGAACAGGATCTCGCCTTTCGACCGGTCCTCGAGCGAGAGATGGCCCAGGTTGAAGAGCGTGAAGAGCTCCTCCTTGTACTGCTGCGCGTCGTGGTAGCTCTCGCGGAGGTTCTTCGCATTCGTCGACGAGAGGATTCCGGCGAGCTCCTGGATGACCGGCGCGTCGCTCGACGTGACGCGGACGCGGCGGCCCTGCTCGATCCGGTCCGCGACGTCGAGCACGTTGGTCACGAGCACCGAGTGGTATGCCGTGACCGCGCGGCCCGACTCGGTGACGATCGTCGGCGGGGGAACGCCCTCCTCGTCGCAGATCTGTTTCACCGTGTAGACGACGTCGTTCGCGTACTCCTGCACCGAATAGTTCATCGACGACTCGAAGGCGGTCTTCGAGCCGTCGTAGTCGACTCCGAGGCCGCCGCCGAGGTTCAGGTACTGGATCGGGACTCCCATCGCGCGCAGCTTCGCGTAAACGCGTCCCGCCTCGCGGATGGCGTTCTTGATCTTCCGGATGTCCGTGATCTGCGAGCCGATGTGGAAATGCAGCATCACCATCGCGTCGAGCATGCGGCGCGACTTGAGGATCTTTACAGCCTCCAGCATCTCGGGCGTCGTGAGGCCGAACTTCGCCGCCTCGCCGCCGGACTTCGCCCACTTGCCCGACCCGCGCGCATAGAGCTTGGCCCGCATGCCGAGCAGCGGCCGGACGCCGCGCTCGCGCGCGACTCCCAGGATCCGGTCGAGCTCGGAGACCTTCTCCAGGATCAGCACGACCTTCTTCTTCATGCGGACGGCGTTTAAGGCCATCCCGACGAAGGCGTCGTCCTTGTAGCCGTTGCACGTGATCAGGCAGTCGGGCCCCAGGTCCGCCGCGATGGCGGCGAGGAGCTCCGGCTTGGAGCCCGCCTCGAGGCCGTAGTTGTACGGCCGTCCGGCTTCGATGATCTGCTGGACGACGACGCGCTTCTGGTTGACCTTGATGGGGAAGACGCCGCGGAAAACGTTGCCGTACTCGAACTCTTCGATCGCGCGGGCGAAGGCGTCGTTCAAGCTCTGCACCGCCGCGGAGAGGATCTGGGGAAAGCGAATCACCATGGGCGTCGTGATCCCCCGGAGCGCCACGTCGTCGACGATCTGCTTCAGGGCGACGCCCCGGTGCGCCTCGCGCGTGGGCCGCACGACGAGGTCGCCGTCCTCGGAGACGTGGAAAAAGCCCTTTCCCCAGTTGGGAATTCCGTAAAGGGTGGACGCGTCCTCGAAGCGATGCTCGCGCGGACGCGCCCGTGACGCGGCAGGCTCCGGGGCGGGCCGCCGGATCGGCTTGGCGCTGGCCATGAGAGGCGAATGCTAGCGCAGATGCCGGGGAAGAGAGTCCTCGGTCGGGAGGCGGGGGTCAGGAATGCAGTTTCGGCTCAGATCCCGCCCTCGTCGAGCTTCTTCTTTCCCATGTGGTCGCCGGTCGTCTTTTTCGGCAGGCGCTCTTCGTCGGCGGGGACGCGCTCGCCGGTTCCGCCCGCTCTTCCGTCGGCGCTCTCGCCATCGCGGACGCGCTCGCGTGTCATCTTCTCGCCGGTCGGTCCTTCGAAGTTTCCGCGCTGGCGCCGGCCCTCGATCTCGTCTCTGGCCACGTGACCTCCCATCTTTTCCCGAGCAGAAGAAAAAAGGGCCCGCGCCGCACGAATGCGCCGCGGGCCCGCGAGACCGGGCGCGTTCAGCGCTTCAGGTCTTCTCCGACGTCCTCGATCGCTTCGCCGACTTTACGGCGGGCCCGGCCTACCCCCTCCTGGAGGGCGCCTCCCGCGCGCTGGTTCGCGCCTTCGCTCTCGAGATCGGAATTCCCCGTCAGCGTTCCCGCCGCCTCTTTGACCCGTCCCTTCACGTTCTCCGAACGGCCTTCGACTTCGTCGCGGTTCTTCATTGCTGTGTCTCCCTTCTGGCTCGATCTGTTTTTGCAGAATTCATGCCGTCCCGGTCTCCGGCATCGGGCTCGTGCGACACGCGAAGCCCTTCGGCGGATCGGATGTGAACGTCCCGCTGCGGATTGGGGATTTCGATTCCGCGGCGCGTCAGCTCCTCCCAGATGGCGTGGTTCGTCTCGCTGACGAACGCCCGCCTCCGGTTGAGCATCTGCTGCGTCCAGCAGAGGAGCTCGAAGTCGAGCGTGAAGTCGCCGAACCCCTTGAAGTACACGGACGGCGCGGGTTGTTCGAGGATCCCGTGGACGCGGCCGGCCGCCGCGATCAGCGCTTCCTCGACCTGGCGGGGATTGCTGTTCGCCGCCACGCCGATCGGCACGTGGAAACGGATCCGGCTGTTGCGGTAGCTCCAGTTCGTCACCGTATCG